>JAJDEX010000024.1 GCA_029259575.1 Planctomycetota bacterium
GACCGTCGACGGTGCCGAAGCGACGAGCCGCGTCCCAGCGCAGTTCCAATCGAATGCGGGCGGGCGTGCAGTCGGGACCCGGTGCGACGCCGTCCCAGAACTCGACGCGCTCGGCGAAGTACGTCCCGGGCTTGTCGGTGCCCTTGAGCCCCCGTGCGATCCGGGCAGCGGTGGCCACGTCGACGCGGAACAGTGCGAAGAGCGCACATCCGGCAGCGCGCGGATCCTCGAGACCCGCATGCAGCGTCGGTTCGGACTGCCCGACGCGGGACCGGTATTCTCCCAGAGCCACCAATGCGGCGCGTCGAATGCCGATGTCCTCGACGGTCGCCGCGGCCTCGAGGTGATGACGCAGGTGCACCGCGTTGGACTCGGCCGCAGCCATCAACGCGGCCTTGTACTCGGCGGGCGAATGGACTTCTCGCTCCAGCACGGCCCGCGCCAGGTCTGCGGTGCGCGCCGTGAAACCGACCCGCTCGTCCCTTCGCAGCAGGTCGTCCCAGCTCAGCTTGTCGCTCGCCTCGTCCTGGACAGCGACCGTGCCACCCTTCGGGACCTGAGGACGCCGGTGCTCCGGCTGAGCTCCGATGCCCAAGGTGGCCAGGAGCAGAAGGGCGGACGAACGGAGTGTGGTGCGCGCGGCTTGCATGGGACGGGACGATGGAACCCTGGAAGGGTCAGGAGGCTTCGCCAAGGATCCTATCGGCCCGGGAAGCACCCTTCCTCCAAGGAGACTGGCCGAGATCGGTCCAGGCGCCGGTTCGGAGGCCCCAAGCTCGGTCCAGGGTCGGTCCAGCCGCCCAGCGGGGCCCAGGGCGACCGCTCCGGCCCGCGAATCAGGCCTCGGGTTCGCCGAGCAGGGCGATCAGCTCGGCCCGCTTGGCGTCACGCAACGCAGCCGTGGAGGCCTCGAGGTTCAGTCGCAGCAGCGGCTCGGTGTTCGAGGCGCGCACGTTGAACCACCACCATTCCGCGTCTCCGAGGGCCCCGAACTCGACGGTGACCCCGTCCAGCTCGTCCTGCTTGCCGCTCGCGTACTGCGACTTCAACGTGGCCAGGATCGCGTCCTTGTCCGGCACGCGGAAGTTGATCTCGCCCGTGCTGTGATAGCGCCGCAGGTCGGCCACGCGCTCGGCGAGCGTGCCTCCACCGTCCTCGGACGACATCAGATTCAGCGCCGTGACGAAAGCGATCAGCCCCGAGTCGCAGACGAAGTTGTCGCGGAAGTAGAAGTGCCCGGACAGCTCGCCGCCCAGGATCGACTCATGCTCGCGCATCGTTGCCTTGATGAACGAGTGGCCGACGCGGTCCCGCAGCGGTTCGCCGCCGGACTCCTCGATGACCTCGGGCACGACCCACGACGAGCGCAGGTCGTAGACGACCGACTGACCAGGTTCCCTCAACAGGAACTCGCGCGCGAAGAGCGCCGTGATCAGGTCGGCCGAAACGGTCTGACCGGAATCGTCCACGAAACAGCAACGGTCCGCATCGCCGTCGAAACCGACCCCGAACGCCGCACCGGTGGAACGCACCAGTTCGCGCACCGGGTCGAGGTTCTCCTCCTTGAGCGGGTTGGCCTCGTGGTTGGGGAACGTGCCGTCCGGCTCGAGGAAGAGCCCGTGCATCGTCACACCGGGGATGCGCTCCAGCACCTTCCCGAGCGTGTACCCGGCCATGCCGTTGGCCGCGTCCACGGCGACGGTGATCGGGCCGCCCAGGTCGGCGAAGCTCGCCACGTGGTCCGCGTAGGCGTCCAACAGGTCGATGGTCTCGAGCGAACCGCGTTCGGCGGTGACGCCCGGATAGGCCTGGCCGCACATGCGCTCCATGTCCGCAATCCCGTTCGCCTTGGAGATCGGCGTCGCGCCACGACCGCACAACTTCATGCCGTTGTACTCGCCGGGGTTGTGGCTGGCCGTCACGCAGAGGCCACCGTCGACGTCCTGGCTCCCGATGGCGAAATAGGTCATCGGCGTCGAGGCGATGCCGATGTCGAGCACGTTGGCGCCCGCATCACGCATGCCTTCGATCACGGCGTCCCCGATCTCGGGCGAGTGCGTGCGCACGTCGCGTCCGATCAGGAGTCGTACGCTGGAGGCGTCGGGATTGCGCTCTTGGTGCAACGTGGCGAAGGCGTGGCCGATCTTGCGGGCGAGCTCGACGTTCATCTCGTCCGGAACGAGTCCGCGGATGTCGTAGGCCTTGAAGACACTCATGGGTGCATGGTCCGAATCGTAGGTGGGGAGGGAGGGTTCCGCTCAGGCGCCCAGAACCAGGTTCGCGGCCGCCACCAGGCGATCCACGTCCGCGGGTCCGAGGCCCAGGTGGGTGACGAAGCGCAGGCGGAACTCCCCCATCGGGAAGACCTGGATGCCGTGCTCGCCGAGGGCCGTGGCGACCGTCGCCGCATCCAGCCCCGCGCGGGTGACGTGCACCATCGCGATGTTCGTATCGACCGTATCGGGGTCGGCCTGCAGGCCGTCGACAGCGGCCAGCCGCGCCGCCAGGTCCTTGGCCAGAGCATGGTCCTGGCCGAGGCGTTCGACCCCCGTGTCGAGCGCCAACTGGGCTGCCGCGGCCAGATGTCCAGCCTGGCGCATCCAGCCGCCCAGCCGCTTGCGCACGAGCATGCCGCGTTCGATGAAGTCCGCGGGGCCGGCGACCACCGACCCGACCGGAGCGCCGAGTCCCTTGGAGAAGCACAGCGAGACGGAATCGAAATGCGCGGTCCACGCGGTGGCCGGGGTGCCGCTCGCGACGACCGCGTTGGCCAGACGCGCGCCGTCGAGGTGGGTCGGGATGTCGCGCTCGCGAGCGACGCCGGTGACCGCCGCGATTTGTTCCATCGGCAGCACGCGACCGCCTGCGTAGTTGTGGGTCTGCTCCATGCAGACCAGGGCCGTCTTCGGGCAGTGGATGAAATCAGGACGCAGCGAAGCACGCACCTCGTCCGCATCCATGTCGCCCTCGACGCCGCCGACCGTCATCGATTGCAGTCCGTGCAGGTAGCCAGGTGCACCCGCCTCGAACGTGGTGACGTGCGAGAAGCGCTGCACCAGGATCTCGTCGCCGGCACGCGTCCATGCGCCGAGCGCGACCTGGTTGGCCATCGTTCCGGACGGCACGTAGAGCGCGCGTTCCTTGCCGAGCCACGCCGCGGCGGATTCCTCGAGGCGACGCACCGTCGGGTCGCCGTCCAGGACGTCGTCGCCGACGAGCGCCGTGGCCATCGCCTCGCGCATGGCGGGCGAGGGTTGCGTCACGGTGTCGCTGCGGAAGTCGGACGGTGCGTGCATCTCGCGCCCACTCACGCGGGCTGCAGGCACTCGCGCACGCGCTGCAGACCCAGGCGGATGTTCTCGGCCGAGTTGGCGTAACTGAAGCGCATGTAGCCCTCACCGAGCGCGCCGAAGCTGGTGCCCGACAGGCAGGCGACGCCGGCCTCGTTCAGGAGTCGATGCTCGAGTTCGCGCGAGGAGATGCCCGTGCCCGAGGTGTTCGGGAACGCGTAGAACGCACCCTTGGGCATGACGCACGAGAACCCGGGGATCGCGTTGAGCTCCTGGTGGATGATCTTGCGTCGCGCGTCGAAGGCCTGGCGCATCTCCTCGACCGCGTCCTGGGGACCGCGCAAGGCAGCCTCGGCCGCGACCTGGGTGGCGGCGTTGGCGCAGGACGTCGAGTTGATCTGCAGGCGCTCCGCGTGAGCGACGAGGGACTTGGGCCACACGCCGTAACCCAATCGCCAACCCGTCATCGCATAGGTCTTGCTCCAACCGTCCAGAACGATCAGACGATCACGGATCGACGGGTACTCGAGCAAGCTGACGTGCGGCTCGTCGTCGTACAGGAGGCGCGAGTAGATCTCGTCGCACAGGATCGCGACGTGCGGATGGTCCTCGAGGCCCTTCACCAACGCGTCCAGTTCGGAGCGCGGAACGACGCCGCCCGTGGGGTTCGCGGGCGTGTTCAGGATCAGGAGGCTGGTCGCCGGCGTGATCTTCGCCAGCACCGACTCGGCCGAGAAGCAGAAGCCCGTCTCCTCGCGCATCTCGATCGGCACGGGCGTGGCGCCCTGGAAGCGGATCAGCGATTCGTAGATCGGGAACCCGGGGTTCGGGTACAGGATCTCGGCGCCCGGCTCCGCGAACATCTGGAGCGCATAGAGCATCGTCGGCTTGCCGCCCGGGACGATCAGGATCTGGTCCGGGGTGACGTCGCCGACCCCACGGTGGCGCTCGATGTCCTCGCACACCGCTTCGCGCAGGGACGGGATGCCCTTGGCCGGGGTGTATTTGTGCCAACCGTCCGCCAGGGCCTTCCGACCGGCCTCGACGATGTGGGCGGGGGTCGGGAAGTCGGGGGCGCCGATGTGCAGGTGCACGACGTCGCGCCCCTGGGCCTCGAGGGCCTGGGCCTTGGCCAGGACCTCGAAAGCGGTCTCGGTACCGAGATTGGACATGCGCTGGACGAGCTTCAAATGGAGTCTCCTGGAGGTGTCGGGGTGCCCCTTGGGGCAGTGGGGAGCCCTGGGCGGTGGACGGAAGGGTCTAGGGGCGGGATTCCGACCGATTTGGTGCGCAACGGGGCAGCCTTCCGGGGGTTCGGGAGGCCTCACCACGCGCGAGCGGGCGCACCATGATATAGATTCATGTGGTCGTTCGCTGGCCATCCCCGCTGTCTCCCAGGGCGAATCTCGTCCGGTAGCTTCTTCGCTGGCCCTCCCCCAGCACCTCTCCGCGAACTCCACAGCCTCCATCCAGGCCTTTCGAATGCGCCTCCACCGTGCCCAGGGTCTCGCGACCACCTTGTTCTTGTCTGCCCTGACCCTTCCGGTCCTGGCTGCGCCCGCCGTTGCCCAGGTCGATCAGGGCGTCTTCGACAACCACAAGGCCTACTGGCACAACTACAACGTCGACCCGCTGCAGGGTCTGGTCTGGTCCGAGGACTCGAGCACGCTGTACCTGCTGAACCAATCGGGTGCGCGCCTGGTGTCCTACGACGTCGGTCGCTCCGCCACGGTCTGGGAGATGCCGATCGGCCCCGGCGCCTCGAACCTCGTGCGCCGTCCGGGCACCCAGGAACTCTGGATCCCCGACCGCGTGACCTCGGTCATCACCGTCGTCGACCTGGACCTGCGCACGATCGTCGCCAGCATCCCGGTCGGCAAGGAGCCCCACGGACTCGACTTCACCCCGGACGGCCAGCGCGCGTACGTCTCCTGCTCCGCCGACGATCAGGTCGACGTGATCGACACCGCGACGCGCCAGGTCGTGCATTCGATCGACATTCCGGCGCGCGAACCGCGCGGCCTCTTGTACCTCGACGGCTCGATCTACGTCGCGTCCCACTTGAGCGGCAACGCCTCGGCACCGATCAGCGCACCGGGCTCGAAGGGCGAGGGCGCAGCGATCGACATCGTCGACACGAACAACACGCCGGGCCTCACGCCGCTGCCCGACCGGGACCTCTTCCGCATCGCGATCACGGCGAGTCCGACCACCGACCACCTGGATCCGAGCTGGACCCGTTCGGGCGTCGGCACGATCCTGTTCAACCTGAACCGTGCGCACGGCGACGATCTCATGTGGGTCGCCAACCTCGATTCACTGAACGCTCAGTTCAAGGGCGAGGCCGCCTTCATCGAGGGCCAGGTCGTGCGCAACCGCCTCGCCCTGGTCAGCACCGACGGCGCCACG
>JAJDEX010000231.1 GCA_029259575.1 Planctomycetota bacterium
GGGCGTTCGCGAACGATCATTGCTGCGTGGGCACGAAGGCGCGCACTCCCGCACCGTCGGCGATCCACAGCCGGCCTTCGGAGGCACGGGCGCTAGGGGCTTCCCAGGCGAGGTAGGACCAATCGCCCTTGCGGACGACGGCGTATCCCTCACCGTCCTCGTGACGAATGCGGAAGGCCTCGTCCTCGACGTCGACGGTCCATGCCTTGCTGAAGCGGCTCGTGAAGCTCTGGCCTTGATTCGCTTCGCGGCGACGCAGGACCTGCATGCCGCATTCGGATCCGAAGCGGTAATCGGAATCATCGACCAACAGGTTCTCGATGCTCTCGGCGCGTTCGATGCGGGGCCGAAGTCCTTCGTCCCACAGCGCGACGCGCCCATCGCTCAAGCGCAACTGGACGTTGCGGCTGGTGGGGGTCGGGCCGACGGTCGGAGGCGCCCCGAGTTCCCACGGGCCTTCCAGCTCGCCGCTCTCGGCGTCCACCATCCAGGCCGTGCCGTCCTCGGCCACGACCAGCAATTCACCCTTGCGACGAGGCACGAAGACCGGCGCGCGCATGATGCCGTCGAGGCGCTTGAGGTCGCGCGACCATCGCGTCTCGCCGTTCGGTCCCATGCGAACCAGTCGTCCACGACGGTCGACCAGGACGTGGTCGTCGGCGACCGCGACCGGAATGGCATCGACGCGTCCGTCGGTCTTCCACGCACGCTCGGGCACGCGGGAGAGGATCAGGAACTGGTTGCCCGGACGCGACATGGAGAGCTTGCGCGGGAGCGATCCCTCGATCGTGAAGGTCAGGGACACCTCTTGGCCGATCTGCGACTCCATCGTGAAGGGCGTCCTGAATTCGCGGCCGGTCGACGTGACGACCGTCGCGCCGTTCGGGAACGACGTCACTTCGAAGGGGAGCGAGTACAGATTCGGCTCCTCGAAGTTCTCGTTCAGGATCTCGATCGCCTTCTTGTGGTTGCCGTCGGTGGCCAGCTCGCGGGCTTCCAGCACGGCCTCGTGCTGACGCTCGACGTCCTGGATCTCGGGCCCGAGCACTGAGAGCACCCGGTCGTCCCCACCCAACTTCAAGAGGTCGTCGTACACCTCGAGCGCGCGACCGAAGTCACCACTCTTGACGAGGGCTTGGGCTTGCTGCAAGAGGCGATTCTGTTCCGCCATCGTCTCGCGACCGAGACGCGAGTTGATGATCTTCTCGCGCTCGTCCTTGCGGCCGCGAGCCTTCGATTGCACCAACTCGAGCTGGGTCTTGAGGCTCTGGACCTCTTCGATCTTCAGTTCTTTGGGCGTGAGGGCAGCCAGCAACGTCTGCGCTTCCTCGTGAACGTTGTTCTCACCTTGCAGCTGGACCGGGAGGCCTTCGACCACCGGGCCCAGGTCGTCAAGACGCTTGTCGAGCTGGACGGTGATGCCCTCGTAGAGGTCACTGCGCAGGGGCCAGTTGCCTTGAACCAGTTGCAGTCGCGGCGGCAGCGGCAGTGCGCGGATGAGCTCGAGCGCATGGACGACGTCCCCCTTGGAAGCCTCCACCTGAGCCTCGTGGTAGAGCTCGAGCCAACCGTTGCGCAGGACGATCTCGTCCAAACGCTGTTGTTCTTCGATCGAGGCGCGCAGGGCTGCGACGTCCGGGTGATCGTCGTTGCCGAAGTTCTCGCGCAGGGAAACCATCGCCATCATGGGGTCGCCCAGTTGTTGGCGGACCTCCTGAATCTTGCGGTTCCAGACGTTCTCGCGGTAGACCTGGACGATCGCGGCGGAGCCAAGCAGCGTCGTGCCCGCCAGGGACACGAGCAGGTTCTTGCGCAGTCGCTTGGCACCCGTCGTGGTGCGGCGAGCCCGGCTGAGCAGCGCCCGTGCATCGCGGTTGCGCGGGTCGGCTTCGATCAACGCTCGCAGCGGACCGACGGCGCGGTCCGACTGGCCGCGATCGATCATCTGCTGGGCCGCCGTCACGATCCAGGGCCCGGCCTCGGCTTCCCGTCCGGCGGTCAACAGTCCTTGACCCAGTTCGAGCTGCAGCGCCATCGTGTCGGGCTGCTTGTGCGCAGCCATGACCAGCAAGGGCGCGGAGCGAGCCGGGTGATCGGCTTCACGGAAGTCGCGCGCGAGGTCGAGCAACTCGCGCACGTTCGGGCGCTCTTCGTCGTTCGTCTCCGCGAACTCGACCGCCATCTTGTGCAAACGCGACAGTCGGTCCGACCGACTGACGCGGCACGCCTCGCTCCAGTGCACGACGGCGGTGGAGGGGTTCTTGAGCGTGTGGTCCATCCGTCGCAAGAGCACCCGAACGCGTTTCGCGGGCAGGCCCTTCAGCGCGGCGGTCAAGCGACCGGAGATCCACTCGTTGGCCAACGCCTCACAGGCGTCGGGGTGCAACGGACCCGGCGCGCCATCGCGGCACCAGGCGTTCAGGCGTTGGGCCGCGCGCGAGTAGTTCTTGGCGCGCAGTTCGCTGAGCGCCAGGAACAGCGTCTCGTCCGAGATCGCGAAGCGTGCGGCGCCCGAGCGCACCAGAGGACCCAGTCCCAAGCGCACCTGACGGATCGGCCAGCCGATCCGATCGGCCAGTTCGCGCAGCGTCGTCGACCCATCGATCTGCTCGACCAGCCGTGCTGGCGCGTTGGTCTGGATCGACTTGTCCAGCATGACCGGAATGACATCGTCGGCCAGCTCGGAGGTCTCCGGGAAGCCCGTCAGTTCATCCGAGATCCGTGCGTACTCGAGCAGTAGGAACTCGATCTGCGTGCCCTGGATCGGAAGGTCGAACGCATCCGATGTGCCCTCTTCCATGCCTTTCGGCAGGTCCGCCGGTTCGAAGCGGAAGTGCACGCCGCCGCCGTCGAGCAGTTGATACAGGATCTCCAGGCGCCCAGCTTTGGCGATCTCGCCCATGCGCAGCAGGTCG
>JAJDEX010000232.1 GCA_029259575.1 Planctomycetota bacterium
GTTCAGCTTGGGCGTCGGGATCGGGTTGGGCTTTCCGCCGGCGGCCCTGTTCGCCATCGGCGCCGTTTTCGCGGTCTTCCTGATCCGACCGATCCGCGTCGCCGCGGTCAGCGGTCCGATCATGAAGATGATGAAGGCGCTGAAGTTCCTGCCCGTCATCTCGCGCACGGAACGGGAAGCGCTCGAGGCCGGGACCGTCTGGGCGGACGGCGAACTCTTCAGCGGCGTCCCCGACTTCCAGAAGCTGCTCGACGAGCCATACCCGGGGCTCAGCGAGGACGAGCAGGCGTTCCTCGACGGTCCCGTCGAAACGGTTTGCGCGATGACCGACGACTGGGACGTCTGGCAACGCCGCGACCTGCCCGCCGATGTCTGGGCGTACCTCAAGAAGGAGGGCTTCTTCGGTCTGATCATCCCGAAAGAACACGGCGGCAAGGGCTTCAGCGCCTCGGCCAACAGCGCGATCGTGTCGAAGCTGTCGAGTCGTTCGACGACGTTGGCGATCACGGTCATGGTGCCGAACTCGCTCGGTCCCGCGGAGCTGTTGCACCACTACGGCACCGACGAACAGAAGGAACACTACCTGCCGCGTCTCGCGGACGGCCGTGACATCCCGGCCTTCGCGCTGACCGAACCGAACGCAGGTTCGGACGCGGGCTCGATCACGGCCAGCGGCGAGGTCTTCCAGGACAAGAAGGGCGCGCTGAAGATCCGCCTGAACTGGAACAAGCGCTACATCACGCTCGCGGCGATCTCGACGCTGCTCGGCATGGCGTTCAAGTTGCGCGACCCGAAGAACCTGCTCGGTAAGGGCGAGGAGCTGGGCATCACGTGCGCGCTCATCCCGACCAAGACCAAGGGCGTCCAGCTCGGCATGCGCCACGATCCGCTCGGCGTTCCGTTCTACAACTGCCCGACGCAGGGCAAGGACGTCGTCGTGTCGATCGACGCGATCATCGGCGGCACCGACGGCATCGGACGTGGCTGGTTGATGCTGATGGAATGCCTCGCGGCCGGCCGCGGCATCTCGCTGCCCGCGTCCGCCATCGCCGGCACCAAGTCCGCCGCGCGCATCGCCGGTGCCTACGCGGCCGTACGTCGCCAGTTCGGGCTGCCCATCGGCAAGTTCGAGGGCATCCAGGAACCGTTGGCGCGCATCGGCGGCTTCTCGTACCTCTCCGAGGCCGCCCGTCGCTACACCTGCGGCGCGTTGGACTCGGGCGCGAAGCCCGCGGTCGTCACGGCGATGATGAAGCTCAACACGACCGAGCTGTGTCGCACCGCGATCAACGACGCCATGGACATCGTTGGCGGAGCCGGCATCTCACGCGGTCCGCGCAACTTGCTGGGCCACGCGTACATCGGCATGCCGATCAGCATCACGGTCGAGGGCGCGAACATCCTGACGCGCACGCTCGTGATCTTCGGGCAGGGCGCGATCCGCTGTCATCCCTTCGCCTACGACGAGGTCAACGCGGTCGAGACGAACAACGTCGGCGCCTTCGACAAGGCGTTCTTCGGTCACGTCGGCCACGTCGTGCGCAACACGTCGCGCGCGTTCGTCCACGGCTTGACCGCGGGCAAGTTCGCGGCCAGCCCGGTCTCGGGTCCCGCCGCGCAGTACTACAAGAAGCTGGGTTGGGCCTCGGCGCAGTTCGCGGTCGTCGCGGACCTGTCGATGGCGTTGCTGGGCGGCGACCTGAAGCGTCGCGAGGCGGTCACCGGCCGTTTCGCCGATGCGTTCTCGTGGCTGTACCTCGGCCACGCCGTCCTGCGCCGTTTCGAGGCGGAAGGGCGACTGAAAGAGGACGAGGCCTTCCTGCACTGGTCCGCGCAGTACTCACTGGCGCGCATCCAGGAGGCGTTCGACGGCCTGTTCGCGAACCTGAACCTGCCGCTCATCGGCTGGTTCCTGTCCGGGCCAGTCGCCTGGTGGACGCGCATGGTCCCGATCGGTCGCGCGCCTTCGGATCACTTGGGTGCCCAGGTCGCCAAGGCGCTGCAGGTCCCCGGAGCACAACGCGAGCGCATGGCCAGCGGGCTCTACGTGCCCGATGATGTCAACGAAGCGATGGGTCGCCTCGAGCACGCCTTCGCGTTGTCGCACGAGGCCGATGCGGTCGCCGCGAAGATCAAGGACGCCATCCAAGCCAAGCGTTTGCCGCGCGCCAAGCCGCTGACGTTGGTCGACGAAGCGGAATCCGCCAAGATCATCACGGCCGAAGAGGCCGATCTGGTGCGCCGCGCCGAAGCTGCCCGCAACGATGCGATCCAGGTCGATTCGTTCACTCTGGACGAATACCTGAACACGTCGAACGACGGGTATGCGATGGCGGGCTGAGCCCGTCGACCCGTAGTGCATGCGGTTCGTCCTAGCGGGAGTACCGTGTCAGTCACGTTCCTCCCGATAGCCCACCATCCGCAGGTGGCGGCTTGGCCGCCACCTGCGGATGGTGGGCTATCGGGAGGAACGTGACTGACACGGTACTCCCGCTAGGACGAACCGAGTTCGAGTTCGCGCAACTCGCGGCGCAGCACTTTCATCACGCTGCTCTTCGGCAACGCGTCCAGGAACGCGACGTGTTGCGGGACCTTGTAGCTGGCGAGGTGTTCGCGGCAGTACGCTTGAATGGCTTCGGCGTCGAGGCTCTGCCCCTCGTGCAACACGACGAAGGACTTCACCGTCTCACCGCGCTTGTCGTCCGGAACGCCGATGGTCGCGGCTTCGAGGATCGCGGGATGCTTGGCCAGGACCTGGTCGACCTCGTCCGGGTAGACCTTCATCCCGTTGCAGTTGATCATGTCCTTCATGCGGCCGACGATGCGGAAGAAGCCGTCCTGGTCCATCTCGGCCAGGTCGCCGGTGTGCATCCAGCCGTCGCGCAGCGTTTCAGCGGTCGCCTCGGGTCGGCCCCAGTAGCCCAACATGACCTGCGGGCCCTGGATGATCAGCTCGCCCTCCTGGCCGATCGGCATCTCGGTCCGACCGTCGTCGATCGAGACGACGCGCGCGATCGTGTCGGGGATCGGAATGCCGACGGAGCCCACCTTGCGCTGGCCGCGCAGGGGATTGACGTGCGTGACGGGTGACGTCTCGCTCATGCCGAAGCCCTCGATGATGCGACTGCCGGTCAAGCGTTCGAACTCCTCGAGCACGGCGATCGGGATCGGAGCGGAGCCGGAGATGCACGTGATCAGGGAGCTCAGGTCGTGATCCGCGATGCCCGGCAGTTGATTCAATCCGTTGAAGAGCGCGGGGACGGCCGGGAAGTAGGCAACCTTGTGCTTCGTGATCGCCTGGACGATGGCGGTGAGATCGCGCGGGTTCGGCACCAGCACCTGGCATGCACCGGCGTAGGCGCTCCAGTTCATGCACACGGTCAAGCCGAAGACGTGGAACAACGGAAGCGCGGTCAGGATGACCTCTTCCCCCATCCGCACCTTGCCGTACCACTGGTGGATCTGCTCGACGTTGGCGCACAGGTTCTTGTGCGTGAGCATCGCGCCCTTCGAGGGACCGGTCGTGCCACCCGTGTACTGCAGGACCGCGACGCGGCTGGCATCGCGTTCGGGTCGTGGCGGGCAGGATCCGGCGCGGTCCAGCAAGGGGCCGAATCGGTGGACGTGCTCGCTCTCGCGAACCTTCGCCCAACGCGGCGGGTCCTGACGCTTCAGCTTGAACGGCGCCAGCCAACGGATCGGCCAGGGTAAGTACTCGGGGATCGACGCGACGACGTAGTGCTTGGGCGCAAGCGTCGCCATGTTCTCGCGCAACAGCGACTCGAACACGAAATCGGCGACGACGGCCAGGTGGACCTCGGCGTCGCTCCACTGGTGGCGCACTTCGGACACGGTGTAGAGCGGATTGGTCATCACGACCTCGGCTCCGAGCGCCTGCGCCGCGAAGTAGGCGATCACCGTCTGCGGCAGGTTCGGCAACTGGACCGCCACACGCATGCCGGGTCGAACGCCGAGGCCCGCGAAGGCCGCGGCGCAGCGATCGACCTCGCGGCCCAGTTCGCGATAGGTCAGCGTACGCCCCAGGAAGACCAACGCGGGGCGCTCCGGGTAGTCCCGTACGGAACGATCCAACAGGTCGATCACGCACAGGTCCTGGTACTCCAGGGTGTGCGGAATACCGTCGTCGTAATGCTGGGTCCAGGGCCGTTGCGACATGGAAGCATCCTAGGCATGCGAAGGCTCGCAAGCGAGTCGGGGAGGAACGTGGAATCGAGCGCGCCGCGCGTTCAGAATGGGCGAGGCCCCGCAGTCCCGGGGCCGCTGCCGCTCACCCCCCTTGGAGGACGTCGTGTCCCACCGCTCCCACTTCCTCGTTCAACCGACCCTCACGCAACTGCCGGTCGCCACAGCGCTCCTCGCCCTGGGGAGTCTCGCCGCTTGCTCCGCCCCCACCGTCGACGCCGCGGGCCACTTCGGTCAGTACGAGCTCGATGGACATGTCGCCATCGACGACAACGCCCTCGGCTTGACGTCCTCGAACTCGATGGACGATCTCGGGCTCGGTGACGACGACACGGCCATGGGAGCCTACGTCCGCCTGAAGTTCGGCGGGCCGATGCTGTACATCTCCGCCATCCAGCCCGAGTTCGCGGGAACCGGCACCCTGTCGGCCGAGTTCTCGGACGGCGGCGTCACGATCCCGGTGGGCACGGTCGTCAACTCCAGGCTCGCCATGGACGTGTACACGGGCATGTTCATCTGGGACCTGTTCCCGACGGACTTCGCCGACGTCGGCCTCGGCTTCGGCGTCTCCGTCATCGACTACGACTCGTCGTTCGAGAACGACGGGAACGGCGACACGATCGCCAGCGACGAGACGCTCCCTGTCCCGGTCCTGGGCGCGATGGTCTCCAAGGACTTCGGTCCGTTCCAGGCCAGTGGCTTCCTCGCGTACACCAGTCTGGACATCGACGGGGACACGCTCGACTACCTCGACCTCGACCTGCGTGGCACGTACCACCTGTTCGGTGGCGCCCCGTTGACCGACAACCGTGGCGCCGGACACCTGGTGCTCGGCTACAAGTTGACCGACCTCGAGCTCGAGTATCAGGACGGCACCGAGTTCGGATCCGCCAACCTCGAGATCAGCGGGCCCTACCTGGGTCTGCGGTTCAGCTTCTAGGCGCGTCGCCCTCGATGGACCCGACCTGGCCGATCGAAGCCGGCCCGTGCCGCTTGCGACCGTTCCGGGTCGGGGACGAGGCGTCGCTGCAACGCCACGCGGACGACCGTGACATCTGGCGCAACGTGCGGGACATGTTCCCGCATCCGTACCGCTTGAATGACGCGGTCGCGTGGATCGCGAGGACCAGCGAAGCCGACCCACCGACGGCACTCGCGATCGAGGTCGACGGCGCGTGCTGCGGCGGGATCGGCTACGTCCTGGGGTCCGACATCCACCGCTTCTCCGCCGAGATCGGCTACTGGCTCGGTCAGGAGCACTGGGGCAAGGGGGTCGTGAGCGCGGCCGTGAACGCGATGCTCCCCTACGGGTTCCGGGTGTTCGGCCTGCAACGGCAATGGGCCGGCGTGATCGCGAGCAACGGGGCCTCGATCCGGGTGCTCGAGAAGGCCGGTTTCGTGCACGAGGGCGTCCACCGCCGCGCGATCTTCAAGGACGGGGCCTTCCGCGACGAGGTCGTGCTGGGTCTGACTCTGGCGGATTGGGAAGCCCGCAGCGGAAAAGGCTAAGGTCCGCACCATGACGATGCTCGATTACGGACTGACGGCGGCGGCGGCGCTGATGTTGCTCTTCGCGGTGAGGGCGCTGATGGCCAAGGACGGCAAGAACGCGCTCGGTTGTGGGTTCGGTGTCGTCACCGCGCTCCTGTGGATGTGGGTGCTGCGTCGCCAGCTCGACGAATTCCCTGTTGCGGACGCGGTCCGTGTGGGCCTCGGCATCCTGCTCGTGCTGCCCGCGGCCAAGGCGCTCGCGCAACCCAAGGGCGCGAACATCGTGATGGCCGGCATCTCGTTGGTCCTGGCGTTCGTCATCGCGGGGCCGGCCGTGTCGCGCGTGTGGAGCGAGCACAAGCCCGACCTCGTGCGTACGCGGATCGAGGTGTTGAGCGATCGCGTCCAAGACCTCGACGCGGCGGTTCAGGAACGCAGGAGCTACTTGAACCAGGTCAAGGCGAAACGCATCGAGCTCTCCACCTCGGTCGCGCAATCGCAGTTCCAAGGCGCGGACCTGGCGGACCACCCCGAGGTCGAACGCAAGCTCGCGGCGATCCTGCGGCTCACTCCGATCGAAGCTCAACTGGCGGCCGAGGTCGAGGACCTGACCGCCCGCCTGATGGATTCCAGGCTCGAGTTGAACGATGCCAAGCGCGGCCCGATCGACGCCGAGGCCGAACCCGAGGACCTGCTGCGCGTCTACCTGGACGGCCTCGAGGACCTGCCTGCGATCGAAGTCGATCTGACCGAGGACGAACGCCTGCAGAAACGCGCCGAGCATCAACTCCTGTTCGACACGTTGACGCGGGACTAGGCCGTCTGTTCGCGCCCAAGGTCGCGCGCCAGCGGCAGTGCGATCCCCAGCAGCACGAGCACGCACAAACCGGCGAAGATCCCGTAGGCGACGCCGTGCCCCCAGTCGTCCACCAAACGGCCGAGCAAAGGACCGAGCGGGATGAACGCCATCCGCACGCCGAGGCTCGAGATCGAGTTGGCGGTGGCGCGCATCTCGGTCGGCACGCGGTGGTTCAGCTCGTCCTTCAGCACGACTTGGGTCAAGCCGCGCCCGACCTGGAAGGCGACTCCAGCCGCCACACCCAGCGACAACACGACGAAGTTCGGTGCACCCGCGCACACCGCCATGCCCGCGAAGCCCAAAATCGGCAGCACACCGATGATGCGAATCGTGTGCGGTGTGCCGAAGAACGTCTCGATCCGGTGGGCGGAGCGCCCGACCAACGCGACGAGCATGTTGTAGACCGCCCACAGGACGCCGAAGCTGGTGATGCCGATCCCGAGCTTCTCCCAGTAGTCCTGGAAGGACCAGACCGCCAGCAACGTGGTCA
>JAJDEX010000233.1 GCA_029259575.1 Planctomycetota bacterium
CGTTTGCGGGTCATGAGCCCGCATCCTACGCCTGCGGGACGTCTCCATTCGAGCCTGGAGCCTGGAACTCCATTCGGGTCCGGCTGCTTGTCGATGAATACGGGATGGCCTCCAAGTCGCCCACGATCCCGATGACCTCGCCCGCCATCGATCCGCGCGAAGCGGAAGAGTGGTTCCAGCGATTGGACCCCGACGCCCAGGACGTCGTGCGCAACCGATGGGTCGTGCAGGACGCGCAGTGGGACGAGGTCTCGAACCATGCGCGCCACGGTCTGGGGCGGACGATCTGCGAGGGTTGGCTCGTTCTGACCTGTGTCCAGTTCGCGATGTGTCTCGTGCTCGGCGGATTCCTCAAGCACTTCACGGGCGGGCTGACCGTCGGCATGTTGATTCAGAACCTGGGTTGGGCGAGCTTGGTCGGGATGTTGCTCGGCGCGTTCTGGGGCGTGTGCAGGTGCGGCGAGATGACGGTCATGATCTCGGCCGGGATCGTCGGCACCGTGTTGCAGATCCTGCTGATCCAGTCCGGGCTCATGCTGATCCCCGCGATCTTCGGAGCTCCGGTCCTGGCGATGGGCGCGGCGCGATTGGTCGGCTTTCAACGAGGCGCGCCGCTCGACTGAGCGGCGCGTGTGGAACGGACTCGGATGTCGCGTCGACCCTAGCCGGCGTCGCGATGCTCGGTCACATCGTCGGACTCGGACTGGGCATGCATCGCGCGACGCAACAGGTCGCCCAGGTTCGTGCCGTGCTCGGTCTCGCACAACTCGCCGGCCAACGCGTCGAGGTCCTCGACCATCGTCGCCTCGTCGTGCGCGAGTGCGCGGCCCGAGCGGTGCAAGAGTGACAAGCTCAATCGTTCGGCCTCGACGTCGATCGACAGGATACGCACGGTCACCTTGTCTCCTCGCGCGACGCCGGCGCGTCCGGCCTTGCCGCCCGGAAGCTGGCTGTCATGGACCAGTCCGACGACGCCCGGCTCGACGCGCACGAAGATCCCGAAGGCTGCGATGCGGATCGCCGTGCCCTCGACCAGCTGGCCCTCGTAGGCGGAGCGCTCGAGCGCGTTCCAGGGGTTCTCGGTCAGCTGCTTCATGCCCAATGAGATGCGCTTGCCGTCCGCGCGGACCGACAAGACGCGCGTTTCGACGGTCTCGCCGACGCGGAAGAGCGTCGTCGGGTCGTCGATCCGCTCGTGCGCCATGTTCGACACGTGGATCATGCCCAAGCGGCCGCGCGTGAGTTGCACGAACGCGCCGTACGGCTCGATGCGGGTGATGCGTCCGTTGACGCGATCGCCCGGCACCATGTGGATGCGCGTGCCGCGTTGTTCCTTCTCGCGTTGCAGCACCGTCTTGCGGCTGACGATCACGCGTTGGTGTCGCGCGTCGATCTCGATGACCTCGACGGTCAGCGTCTTGCCGATGAGCGGCTTGACGTCGTGCCCGCGCGGGATGCCGCATTGGGAACGGGGCATCCAGGCGTGCAGCGCGCCGACCTTGAGCTGGAAGTTCTCGTCGTGCAGTCGCAGGACGCGCGCGGAGACGAGGCTGCCGACCTCCATCTCCTCCCAGCTGGCCATGCTGCGTCGCTCGGCGAGCGCCAGGCACCACAGGCTCTCCTCGCGGCCGCGCAGCGTGAACGAGAACGTGTCGCCCTCTTCAGGCGCTTCGTCGAATTCGCGAACGCTGATCACACCCTGACGGTTCGGTCCCAGCTCGACGAAGACATCGTCGCCATGCACCGACAAGACCATACCGCGCACCACTTCGAGGGTGTGCGATCCGTGTTCCTTGGCAAGCTCGTGACGGGGGTCGCGGCGCATAGCGGGGCTCCATGGGTTGGGGGTGTGAAATGGACAAGGGGCGAAGTGCCATCTAGTGCCTGGGATCTTCCCGGCGCGTGGCCGGGATCCAGCCCGCACGATGGATGGCGGTCCGATAGCGCAGCTCTTCGGCTTCGAGCACGCGACCGATGGTCGTGTAGTTGAACGCCGAGTGGACCAGCCCGTAGGCGAGTTCCTCGGCCTGGATCGGTCGCAGGCGCGCGGCGGTCTGGGCGGCTCCGACGAGGCGCAGACCCAACGCGGCCACCCGTTCCAGCATGGCGGCGAGAGCCACGGACCAGGGCTGTGATCCCAGCCCCGAACCCTCGAGTCTCGGGGCTCGGCAGATCGTCCAGGGGATGCCGCTCGATGTCACCATGTTCTCCACTTGCCAGCGGGTGCGCTGCACGTACCCGCGTGAATCAGGGGATGCTCCCCTGATCGACAAGTACACCAGCCGGGGCCGGGGTTCCAGGGCCGAGGCCGCTTCGATCCCGACCTGGGTCAGGGAGAGGTCCACAGGGGGCGTTGCTCCACCCTGGTTATCGGCCGATTCCGCCCCGGCCGTTCGCGTGCCGTGCAGGAAAAAAACGTGGGTCGGAGCCGCCGTGGTCATGGCTTTCCCCAATTCCGTTGCGGTCCAGGGGCAGACCACGACCTCGGCACCCCATTCGCGGAAGCGTGCTTCCCACGTCTTCAGGTCGGGGGAATCGGGCCGGATGTGGGCGGTCACCTGGGCCCCTGGACGCACCTCGCGCAGCAGTTCGCGCACCGTGGCTCGACCGACGTGTCCGGTGGCGCCGAGCACGAAGCTCTTGGGTGGGGTTTCGGTGAGGAAGGGGACCACGACGTGGGAGGGGAGCGGTCGGCTCCGGTTCGCCGAGGTTAGCGGATCGGACGCGTCGGTTCCGCCTCCTTGGCCTTGCCGCTCAACCGGCCAGTCCCGATGCTGTCGCCCATGGCAGACCCCTGGTTGACCTGGACCGTCGTTCCCGCGGTCGGCGCGCTCATCGGCTACGGCACGAACCGTCTCGCGGTGCGCATGATTTTTCGCCCGCTGCAGCCGCGCCGCGTACTGGGCCTGCGGATCCAGGGCCTGGTCGGGCGACGCCAGCCGGACCTGGCCGAGGCCATCGGCCGCGTGGTCGGTGGGCACCTGGTGCGGCACGAGGACCTCGTGCGGGCGCTCGGCAGCCTGGACCTGCGCTCCATCGTCGACAGCGCCCTGTCCAAAGGGCTCGAGCCGCGCATCGCCGAG
>JAJDEX010000234.1 GCA_029259575.1 Planctomycetota bacterium
CCAGCCGCGATCGAGATCATCGGGTCCGAGTCGGGGTCCGAGATGGCGACGTGGATCTGCGCGATACCCATCGGGCCCGAGTCGAGCACGGGACCGATGGTCGACCAGTTCGACCCCAGACAGAACGTCCCCATCCCGACGGCGACGGGCACCTGGGCGGACTCGGGGGACGCGAGGAACACGAGCGGAGCGTTCGCGGGCAGAGCGCGAGCTCGGAACTCGACGTTGTCGAACAGCACCTCGGGGATCCCCACCAGATCGAGGGTCGCGCCCTCGCCGCTGGAGTTCGCCGGCTGGTCCCAGCACGTCGTCGTGCCGAGGATCTCCTCGCTGCCCTGGAACACCAGCTGGATCGCGTTGATCCGGCCCCCGTGGAGGGTGAACCCACCGCCGGGCAAGGACGCATGCACGGCGAGCTCGCCATCGACGACCTCGACCTTGAACCGCGCATAGGAATTCCCACGGAGGAAGCGACCGGCCCACGGGGTATGGACACAGGTGAGCCGCGGTTCGGCCGCATGCGCGACGAGGACGTCCGTCGACCCCGGCAGGCAGTTCGAGACCGTGTAGACGTAGACCTGGTACGAACCGTTCTCGAGGCCACTGATCCGTAGATCGATGATCGGGTCCTGGACCTGGTAGAACATCGTCGAGTAGTACCCCGACGCGACCCAACCGGCGTCGCCGGGTACGAGGGTGCAACCGGTGATCTGCCCCCCCACGGTGTCGGTGGTCCACAGGGACGCGGCGGTCGCATCGCCCTGGACGTCGACGAGAGGCAGCACGCCGGCCGAGGAGGGAGGAGCCGAGGTCACCGCGTTCCACTGCCCGAACTGACCTGCGACGCCTCCGTATCCCGCGCCACCCGGCGGCACGCCGCCGAAATTCACGTTCATGGATTGGGAGAACACCGGTCCGGCGAGGAGCGCCGGCAGGAGCAGATGGATGATGCGCATGGGAACGGGCCGACGGAGCCAGTTGCGCCGTCGGCCCGGATCGTATCCCTCTTGGGCGATTCCTGCCCGATCAGGACCTAGCGCTGCTCCGCATCGCGACGACCGGCCATGGCGACGCGATGGAAGAGGATCAGGGCGCCGATCATCAAGGCGATGGATACGACCGTCGACACACCGGTGCTGAGGATCGGGCTGTCTTTGTCGTTGAACGGGATCCACTTCTGGACGGCCAATCCAGCCATGGCCACGCCGAGCAGAGCCTCGCCCGCGATCACGCCGGAGCTCAGCAGCACGCCGCGGTGCAAGAACTTATCCGCTTGGGCGTCGTCCTTGGCGCCCTTCGAAACCATGTGCGCGATGATGCCGCCGAGCAGGATCGGCGTCGCCAATCCGAAGGGCAGATACATCCCGACCGCGATCGGCATGAGGTGCAATCGGAAGCTCGAGTTGCGTGGCTTCAGGAACAGGTAGTCGATCAAGAGCAGAACGGCACCGATTCCAGCGCCGAGCAGGATCATCATCCACGGCAGCTGCGCCTCACCGGTGAAGCCCTTCACCAAGCTGGCGAAGAGTTGCGCTTGGGGGGCGGGTAATGCGCTGCCGCCGATGCCGCCGGTCACCTCCTCGCCCTTGTGCAACATCGTCATGACGGGCGCCATGACGAGCGCTGCGACGCCGACTCCGAGGATCTGCATCTTCTGTTGGTTCTTCGGAGTGGCTCCGACGATGGAACCGGTCTTCAAGTCGTTGCAGACATCGCCCGCCGTACAGGCGACACAGCACACGACCGCGGCCACCCCGAGGATCGCGACCATCGCTTGCATGGACTCCTCTTGATCGATGAAGCCGAGCAGGTAGAGCACACCGCCCGTGACCATCACTGCCGTGATCGTCATGCCGGACACCGGTGAGTTCGAATTCCCGACGAGGCCGACGATGTAGCTCGCGACCGCCGTCATGAAGAACGACATGATGAACATCACGACCGTCACGACCGCCGTAACCATCACGTTCCCGGTGAAGTGGTAGTAGAGCAGCGCGATCATCACGATGCAGAGCGCGACGAGCGGGCCGATCGCCGAGATCGGCAGGTCCTCGGACGTGCCCGCGCTGGCTTCCGAAGGGGTCTTCTTGCGTCGCAACTCGCGCACGGCTGCGACCAGTCCAGATCGCACTTGCAGCAGGGTCATCGCCCCACCCAGCACCATGGCGCCGACGCCGACGTAGCGGACCTTGTTGCTCCAGACCGCCCACGCCAACCCAGATGAGGATCGACGCACACCTTCGGCATCGAAGAAGTAGGGCGCCGCATCCAGGAGCGGCATGACGATCAACCAACCGATCGCTCCGCCGATGAAGATCAGGGCAGCCACGTTCAAGCGCACGATCAGTCCGACGGCCACGAGCATCGGCGAGATGTCGGAACCGTAGTACGTGACGCGGCTTCCGAACTCCTGGGCGGCCTCGACCGTCCCTTGAATCAGCCCACCGAACGCCTTCTCGACGAACTTGAAGAGCGCGCCGATGGCTCCACCCAACACCAACGCCTTGGCCCCAGCGACGTCCGCCCCATCTTCTCCCGACTCGAGCACGGCCGCGCACGCCACGCCCTCGGGGTACGGCAGGTCCTTGCGGTCCACGACGAACACCTTGCGCATCGGGATCATGAACAGGATCCCGAGCAAGCCGCCGGTGAACGCGATGCCGGTCACGACCCAGTAGTCGAACTCGGTCCAGTACCCGATCAGGATCAGCGCGGGCATCGTGAAGATGATGCCGGCGGCGAGCGACTCGCCCGCGGACGCACCGGTCTGGACCTGGTTGGCCTCGAGCACGGTGCTGCTCTTCGAGAACATCCGGAACAGCAACATCGCCATGACGGCCGCCGGGATCGACGCCGAAACCGTCATGCCGACCTTCAAACCGACGTAGACGTTGGCGGCGCCCATGACGATCGCCAGGACGA
>JAJDEX010000235.1 GCA_029259575.1 Planctomycetota bacterium
CATGCCGAGGCGCGTGGCCAGGTCGGCCACCAGCGACTCGCGATGCACAGGGCTCTCGAGGTTCGCCAGGAGCGCGAGCACGGCGTTGACCTCGCGGGAGAGTTCGCGTCCGCGCAGGCCACGCAGCGGTTCGGTGATGAAATCGAACCAGGTCGAGGCCATTTCGAGCTGGGCCTGGAACGGCGTGGGGTCGCCGCCGGTCAGCAGGTCGGCGGGGTCCTGGCCCGCAGGCAAGGTCACGACGGCGAGTTCGATGTCCAGGTGCAGCAGACCCGCCAGTGCTTTCCACGCGGCCTTGCGACCGGCCTCGTCGCCGTCGAAGACCAGGGTGACCTTCTTGGCGGCCGAGCGCCGCACCAGCGAGGCGTGGTTGTCGGTGGTCGATGTGCCGAGCACGGCGCCCACGTTCCGCAGGCCGGCCTGGTGAGCCGCCATGACGTCGGTGTAGCCCTCGACGAGCACCAGGTGCCCGTTGCGACGCACGTCTTCCACGACGCGGTCGTAGGCGTAGATCAAACGGCCCTTGTGGAACCACGGCGTCTCAGCCGTGTTCACGTACTTCGGTCCCGCAGGTCGGCCGTCGACCTCGTCGTCGATCAGGCGTCTAGCGCCGAAGCCCACGGTGCGTCCGCGATCGTCACGGATCGGGATCATCAATCGACCTCGGAAGAAGTCGTAGGGACGTCGGTCGCTCTCGCGCACGCGCACCAGCCCCGTCTGCACGAGCAGCTTGCTGGACAGGCCTTCGCCGCCCTCGGCCTTGGGCTTGGCGAGCTGGACCAGGGCCTGGCCGCTGCTGGGCGCGTAGCCGATGCCGAAGGCCTCGATCGTGTTGGCGCTGACGCCGCGGGACTCCAGGTACTCGCGGGCGCCACGTCCCTCGCGGCTCTCGAGCGAGGTGCGGTAGAGGGTTTCGGCCCGGGCCAGAACCGCCAGGCCAGCGTCGTCCTGGGCGCCGGAGCGGTCGCCTTTGCGCTTGGGCAACTCGACGCCTGCGCGCGCGGCGAGCATCTCGATCGCGTCGCGGAACGACATGCCGTACTTGCGCTCGACGAACTTGATCACGTCGCCGCCCTCGGAACAGGCGCCGAAGCAGTACCAGAGACCGGACGCCGGATCGATCTTGAACGACGGCGTGCTCTCCTGGTGCATCGGGCAACAGGCCCAGAGCAGACGCCCTTTCTGCACGAAGACTTCGACGTGCTCACGCACGACGTCTTCGATCTGCGCGCGGGACTTGATGTCCTCGATGGCGCGGCGGAATTCGGGGTCTTGGGGCAAGGGCGGAGTGTGCGGCGAAGACGCTCGGACGGGCTTGGATCCGGGGTGGGATCGATCCGGGAGGTGTCGATCCTGGCGAGATCGACACGGCGCGATTCCAGGCGTGGAACAGCGCGGCATCCCCCGGAAGGGGCGCGGTCGGGGGAACGTCGTGAGGGGTCGGGCTGGGTGAACTGAAAGGGGGTTTCAGGAATGGAGCGGACATCGAGGCCCTTCGAATTCACGCAAGAGATGCACGGGAATTCGAGCGGGACCCTCGGTACGCGTCGTCGGCGTGCATTCGCATGGGAACGCAGGACGTCGGAGACGGACGGGGGGCGATGTCGGCTACCCAGCGTGCCCACGACCCAAGGTGAAGAAGGGTCCGTGGAGAACGACGCTCGGGGAGCGGTTCGAACGAAGTCGAGTTGCTGGATTCGCGTGGGGACCCGCAGGTCGTGGCCGCGAAAGGCGAACGGGAATTCGAGCCGAGGCTTCCGGCCGAACCGGTGAAGGTTCGAACGGGGGACGAGATCAAGGAAACGGGGTCGTTGGACTGGGGGCTTCGATCTCAGCTTGCTCCATACAGGGGACGAGGCGCAGGAAGGTGGTGTTCCGAACGGCCTCCGAAGTTGGAAAGCAAGTGGTGTCCCGAGTCCCCTTAGAGTAGCTCACCGGGGGGCATGGGGCCACGCGATGAGGGTTCCGAGGTTGGTTTTTCTGGGAGGGACTCCGAGGGGATCCGGGCGATTGGGGGTCCTCAATGGGGATTTCAAGGGGAGAAACCTGCGATTTCGATCCCGGGGCAGGCGGCGCCCCCCTTGAGGTCCGGCGTTCCTGGACCGCCCCCGGAGGTGCTGGAATCCACCCCCCCACACCCCGCAGGGCCGATTCGGACCTCCGCTGCAGCCTGCCCTCCCACCTTTCGGCGCAGGGGATCACCCGGATCGGGCCTGTCCGCCGTTCGCAAGATCCCGGAAATCGCCGCGATCGGAGCCCCGCAGCGACGCGTCCCAGGTTGGGAGTTCCGGGCAGGATCCGATCACCGACCCGGGAACTCGGGTCAACCCGGTGTCTTGGCGAGCCGTGAGAGTTGGTCCAGATCCAGCGCGCCCGTACGAACATCACCGTCGATGCCCGCGGCGGCCAGTCGGGCGGCGGCCGCATCCTTGTCCCCCATCAGGTCGCCCAGAACCCGGCGCACCATCTGACGCCGACGGCCCATCAGGGCGCGGGCCAGGTCGCGCACGACCCGTCGATCCTCGACCGGCTCCAGGTCCTGGCGAACGCTGCCGTGCACGATGCGGCTCTCGACGCGGGGCCGCGGCCAGAACGCGCCGCGCGGCACGGGCCGTCCGAGCGTCACGTCGTAGGTCAACTGGATCGACGCGGACAGCGGTCCCCAGTCGGAGGTGGCGGGCGACGCGGCGAGTCGGTCGGCGACCTCCTGTTGCACGAGCACCGTGAACGTGCGGGCGGGCTTGGGCTGTTCCGCAACGAGCGCGAGGACCGGCGCCGACACCGCGTACGGCAGGTTGCTGACGAGGTGCCATGGCGTGTCCCCCTGCGGCAACAGCGCGAGCACCTCCGGATTCAGCGCGTGCTTGCCGTCGAGCACATCGCACTCCACGACGCGCGCGCGTTCGTAGGGCTCGAGGAACTTGGCGGCGATGGGAGCCAAGCGCGGATCGATCTCGATCGCCAGCAACTCGACGTCCTCGTGGGCCAGGTGGACCGACAGGAACCCGCAACCGGGGCCGACCTCGACCACATGCTCCTGGGCCTCGAGGTGCGCGTCCCGCGCGATCGCGCGGGCGAGGTTCTCGTCCAGCAGGAAGTTCTGCCCAAGGCGTCGCGACGGATGGAAGCCCGCTCCGCGCAAGGCGGCTTGGAACGCGGACCAGGGCGGACGCGGAGGGCGTGAAACCGCTGCGGCATCCTCGCGGGGCTCGGAATCGGACGGGGAGGTCATCGGTAGGTTCCTTCCAACAGCCAGGTCAGGGAGATCGGTGCATCGGGTTCCTGGGACAAGCGCAGCAGAAGGGGCGTCGCACCGCGCCCCCATTCCTCACCGACGGCCTCGAAGCGCTCGCGCAGGAGCGGTGCGGTCCAGCGCCCCGCGTTGTCCCGCAGCCAGGCCTCGGCCTCGACGACGCAACGGAACCCGATGTCGATCGCGCGGTGACCCGCTTCGACTTCGCGACTCCAGACACCTCCGCCGTAGTGCAACGGTCGCGCGGGGGTCAGGTACGACCCACCCATGACCCAACACGGCAGACCCAACGTCGAGTCGTACGGGCGCGCCATCGGGATCGGCTCCGAGGTCCATTCCCAGACGTTGCCCAATGCGTCGTACACACCGGTCGGCGTGCGGCCGGATGCGAAGGTCCCCACGGCGACGGTTCGACCGAGCCCGACGTCGATCGTGTTCACCGCGGACTCCCGTGGAATCAGACCGTAGGGATAGGGCGCACCGCGAGGTCCGCCCGCGATCCACAGCCACTCGCTGGCCGTGGGCAAGCGCAGTCCCTGGGCGCTGGCGTAGTCCTTGGCCTCCTGCAGGTCCATTCCCGTGGACGGCCAATCCGAGGTCTCGACGGGCCAGGGCGTCGGATAGAGCGCCGACGGACCGCCCGCGTACTCGACCCACTCGCCGCGCGTCACCTCGTGTCGCTCGACCAACAGAGCCTGCTTCGCGCCACACGCGATGTTGTGCCCGAGACCAGTCTCCCCCGCCGAGATCCACGCGAAACGTTCGATGACCAGCGAACCGTCGGAGGATTCGCCGTCGCCCGAAGTGCAGGACGAGACCGATCCAGCGCACACCAGCCAGACGATCAGGCCGGCGATCGAACCCAGCGAACGGAGCCGCCACGATCCAGGTCCCGGAGGGTTCGGTCGAGGCTGCGGAGGGAAGTGAAGGCGGTGCACGCAAGGAAGGTAGCCGAGAGCCACCTTGGGGTCACGATGCCTGTCGGTTTGCCCGACGGGAGTCGCGCAACTCGTATCCGAACGGCGCGTGGCGACCTCCCCCAACGAAAGATCGGAGGTGCCGCGTGGCACCTCCGATCCAGATCGAGGCCGGCTCCGAGTCGTGGCGGGCGTACCCGAAGGCACAGCGCTACGGCGGGAGCGGCGCGGGAGCTCAGGGCGTCTTGGGGTCCGCGACGAAGATCTCGACGCGACGGTTCAGGCGCTTGTTCTCGGCACTGTTGTTGGGCTTGACCGGCTGGTGTTGCCCGAAGCCCATCGTGGTGACGGACTTCGCACCGATCTTGCCGTCGTCGATCAGGATGCGGGCGACCGAGACGGCGCGCTCGCTGGACAGCTGCAGGTTCCCCTTCGGGAACTTCGCGAGCGTGGCCGGCTTCTTGATCGGGTCGGAGTCGGTGTGCCCGCGGACGAAGATCTGTCCGTGGGCGTTGTTCTTGATCTGAACAGCGAGGGCACGCAGCTCCTTGGCGCCTTCCGCACTCATGTCGGCGGAGCCGGAGGC
>JAJDEX010000236.1 GCA_029259575.1 Planctomycetota bacterium
CCGGATCTGCCCCTCCGACACCCTTCCCGAGCCCCGACGTTGGCGTGCTGCCGGGGTGACCGCCAAGATGTGCCCATGACCCTCGACCCCAGGTCCCACTCCAAGCCGTCCGCGTCCCGTGGCAAGCCCGAAGGCCCCGTCGGAGGTCACGCCGGCCGGCTGGCGCTGGGTCTCGCCGTTTGGGTCGTCCTGGCTCTCTTGGCGTGCTGGGGTGCAGGTCCTCCGCGGCCCAAGCCGATCGATGCGCCAGCCCATCAATTCTCCGCCGAGCGCGCGTTCGAGGTCCTGCGCGTCCTGCGCGGCGACGGTCGGCCGCACCCGGCCGGCAGCGTCGCCAACGACGGCGTGATCGATCGGTTGCAACACGAGATCCGCAAGCTGGGTCTGAAGCCCGTGCTGCAGGAGACGTTCGTCGTCGCGCCGAACGGTCGCGGCGGCAACGTGCGCAACGTGACGGCGGTGGCGTCCGGCAAGCAGGGTGCGCCCTACATCATGATCAGCGTGCATCACGATTCCGTGGGTGCGGGACCGGGCGTCTCCGACGACCTGGCGGGGATCGCGACGGCCCTGGAATCGGTGCGGGCGTTGCGCGCGCAAGGTGCGCACCAGCACGGCATCCTGCTCTTGTTCACGGATGCCGAGGAGGTCGCGCTCGGCGGCGCCGAGGCCTTCGCGCTCGAGAACGATCTGATGAGCCAGGTCGCGTGCACGATCAACCTGGAGGCGCGCGGCACCAGCGGACCCAGCCGTCTGTTCGAGACGGGCCCGGACAGCGCGCATCTGGTGCGTGCCTGGTCCCGCGGCGTGAGTCGTCCCAGCGGCACGTCGATCGCGACCGACATCTACAAGCGTCTGGGGAACGACAGCGACCTGTCCGTGTTCCGCGCACACGGGATGCCCGGCTTGAACTTCGCCTTCATCGGCGACGTGCATCACTACCACACGCCCGGCGACGACCTGGACAACCTCGACCTGGCCAGCCTGCAGCACCACGGCGAGAACGTGCTGGGGGTGTTGCGGTCGTTGATGACGCTGGAGCACCTGGAGCGTGACGGTTCCGACGACGTGTACTTCGACCTGTTCGGTCGCCTGGCGGTCGTCGTCGGCGAGCGCACCGTGCTCGCGTTGATGTTGCTGTGCCTGTGCGCCGTGCTGTGGGGCTCGCACCTCGCGGCGCGCGATCGCGCACTCGGATGGGGGCGGCTCGCGCTCGCGTACGCCTGGCTGCCCTTCGTGGTCCTCGCGCCGGTCGTGCTTGCGGAAGCGTCGACGATGGGACTCAGCGCCTGGCTCGGGCCGGACCCGGGCAACGCGCGACCCTGGGCGGCGCGTCTGTTCGCGTTCGGCTGCGTCGTGTTCGTCTTCCCGTGCATGGCCGGTCTTGCAGCGCGATCGGTGCGTCCGTCCGTGATGGCGCTGGCCTCGTTCGGTGCCTGGGGGTTGCTCGGCCTGTTGGTCGCGTTGTTCCTGCCCGGCGGTGGCTATCTGTTCCTGGGTCCGATGCTCGCGGTCGCTTTGCCCGCGTTGGGCGTGCGGCACCGCGGCGACGTCGATGCGCGCTTCGGTCGGATCTGTCTGTTCGCGCTCGGCTCTGCGGTGGTGTTGTGGACACCCGTGCAACTGGGTCTTGAAGAAACGGTAGGGACGCGAGTCGCGTTCGCGACGACCGCTCCACTGGCGGCGTTGGGGACGCTGGCTCTGCCGTTGTTGATGGCGGCGCCCAGATGGATGCGCAGGTCCCTCGTCGGAGTTGGGTTCCTGATGTTGGCCACCGGACTCGGCATGGTGTTGCTGCACCACGGCCCGACCGAGGAGCGTCCTCAACGCCTGACCATGGTTCACGTCCTAAAGGAGGACGGAGGCATCTCGCGCGTGTTGGAGCGGCCAGCCGACGGCACGATGGAGGAGCAGTTGTCGCTCGGTGAGCATCGCGCCGAGCCCCTCACCATTCAGGACCTGAACGTCGAGGTCCTTCCCAACGGAACGCGCAAGGTCACAGGCCGGATCCAGTCCCACTCAGGCGCACTGCATCTGTTCCTGCAACCCGACCGTGGACCGCAAGTGATCTCCGCCCGGTTCGAGGGGCGCTCTCTGCCGTTGCGACCCGCACCGTCCATGGCGGGGCACGATCACGGTCCCGACCTGTCCGCGGAACCCACAGGCTTCGAGCTCTTCGGCCTACCCGACGACGGCTACGCGATCGAGTGGATCTTCGCGCCGGGTCCGGCCGAGGGTGGTCCGCCGGAGACGGTCGAGTGGATCACCGAGGAGGAGATCCTGGGCCTCGACCCGAGCCAGGTCTCCCGGCGACCGGCACACTTCGTCCCCAGCGGTCGCGGCGATCGCACTCGGGTGATGGGGCGCCTGACCTTCGAGATCCCGACTCGCTGACCCAAGACTTGGCTACCCCTTGGACATGTCCGACGCGTTTCGGATCGGGCCTGGACGTGCCATTCCTGCGCCTCACAGGGTTTCGCCCCAAACCTGCTCCGTTCCCTCGAACAATGGGGGACGGGCAACGTAGCCTGGACCCTCGCTGATTCTCCACAGCGACCTTCTGCCATGCGTGATTCCTCTCCCCCCAAGTGGGTCGTGTTGTTGATCGTCCCCGTGCTCGCCGCGGGGATCTGGTTCCTGACCCAGGGCACCGGACCTTCCAAAGCCGGCTCGGGCACCGAGGTGCTGGGCATCGGTCCGGACGACGTCCGAACCTCGCATCCGGTTGCGGACGCGGACCCGAGCAACCTGGTCGGGCTGAGCCTGGACGACGAGACCACCGAGGCTCGCCGGGCGGACTCCCTCGAGGACGAACCCCAGGCCGCCCGCATCCACGCCGGTTCGCGCCTCGGCCTGCCCACGGGCGTCCTCTGGGTGCGCGGCATGGTCAACCTGCCCGACGGCACCCCGATCGACGAGAAGGCCGTCGTCGTGGCGAACGGTCGCCGCTTCAAGAACTTCCCCAACCAACCGGACCGCTACGAAGCCGAGATCGAGCCCGACGGCACGTTCAAGGTGGCCTTCGCACCGGACACGACCCGCGGCCGCCTCTTCATCGAGGGTCGCTACGTCTACCTGCCCGAGCCGTTCGTGATCAGCCCAGCGTTGACGCCGACCGGCACCGTGCTCGAGCCGCAACTCGGAGGCCGTATCGAGGTCGAGGTGCTGCCGCCGCTGGCCGCCGCGTTCGACGACGAAGCCCTGGACGGCCTCGTGGTCAGCGCTGCGGAAGGCATGTTCTCGTACATGGGTGCCGAAACGCTCAAGGGCGTGCGCCTCGAGGACTCGCGCTTCGAGATCGGCGGCGCGGTCCCGGGCAACCAGTACACCGTCAAGGCGCGCAGCCCGATCTACGCGGACGGCACAGCGCAAGGCGAAGACGTCGAGCCCGGCAAGACGCAGTACGTGCAGGTGGCCCTGTCGACCGGTGTGCGTCTGGCGGGCAAGCTCGTCGACAGTCAGGGCGACCTCGTGCTCGGCGCCAAAGTTCTTGCGATGAACCGCGAGCAGGCCGCCAGCCGCAACCCGATCTTCAACCGCAAGGTCGACGACGTCGACGAGAGCGGCAACGGCACGTTCCTCCTGCGCGGCGTGCCCCCGTCCGACGAGGTCATGTTGGTCGTCGAGGCCGACGGCTACCTCGAGAAGCAGATGTCCTTGGGCGAGCTCCGCGACGGCGATCGCATGCTCAACCTGAACGTCATCGTGAGCAAGGGCGGCATCCTCTCCGGCACCGTCATGTGGCCCGATGGCGAGCCCGCGGTCGGCGCCGAGGTGCGCGTCTCGCAGTCCGGCGACATGCGCGGCTGGGACCTCGAGCGCGTCGTCGGCGAGGCCAAGACCAACGAGGTCGGCGCGTTCGAACTGTCGGGCCTGACCGAGGGCGAGTGCGCCATCAGTGCCGCGTGTTTCGAGCCCGGTTACGAACCGCCCGAGAACGCGACCTTGCGCGAGCGCAAGCTGAACCCTCCGCCGCTCTGGCGTGCCCACGTCGAGGACGTCAAGCCCGGCCAGCGCGACCTGAACCTGACCCTGTCCGAGGGCAGCAACATCAACGGCCAGGTGCTGGACGACTCCGGCGAGCCCGTCACGAATTTCCAGATCGTGGCGACGCCGCACTCCGAAGGCATGATGCTCAGCTCGTCCCTGAAGCCGGTCAAGGAGCGCTTCAAGTCCAAGGAAGGCGAGTTCTCGCTCGGCGGGATCATGCCCGGTCGCTGGACGGTGCGCGCGCGTGCCGTCGGTTACGCCGAGGGCAAGGAGGTCAAGGTCAGCGCACCCTCCGACCAAGCCTTGGCCATCGAACTGCCGCGTGCGAGCAGCATCCGCGGTGTCGTGCGCACCCCCGGTGGCAAGCTGAACGGCAAGGCTCGCGTCAACGCGAGGCACGGCGATGGGCAGTCCAGCCAGGCCGACACGCAGAACGGTGGCGAGTTCACCGTGTCGCGCATCAATCCCGGATCCGTGACGATCACGGCCACCGCCGAGGGCTATGCCTCGAGCGATCCGGTCAACCTGGAGTTGGGTGCGGGCGACGAGCGCGAGGAGTTCATCCTCTACCTGCGCAACGGCGGCACGCTGAACGTCGAGGTGCATCCGCGCAATCAGCCGATCGAGGGTCGCCAGATCACGCTCTCGGGCAATGGTTGGAATCGCAAGACTTCCGACGCCAACGGCAAGGCGCAGTTCACCGGCCTCGAGCCCGGGGACTACACCGTCACGATGGAGCCCTCGGGTGGCTCCGGCGGTCGTCGTGGCCGTGGAGGCGCCAACTGGATCCTGCGCAACGCGAACCAGATCGAAGCCGATGTCACGCTCGAGAACGAGCAGGTCGAAACGATCGTCCTGGGCGAACCTCCCGCCTCGGCAGTCACCGTGACGGGCCGCGTGACGTCAGGTGGCTCGCCCGTTTCCGGAGCCCTGGTCACCCTGTCCCCGATCGACAGCGACGACGCCCAGGCGGCGACCGAGACCGGAGCCGACGGAACGTACGAACTGGTCGTCGACGAGCCCGGTGAGTGGCGATTCCTGGTCGGGCGCCAGTGGGGGCAGCAGTCCTCGTTCCGCCACACCGTGCCCGCCGCCACGCAGTTCGTGCTCGACTTCGAACTGCCCGAGTCCAAGGTGACCGGCGTCGTGCGCGGCCCCGGAGGCCAATTGCAGAACAACGTGAGCCTCAGCCTGACGAAGGTCGAAGACGGCCAGGAAATCGAAACCGGCTGGATGGGCCGACGTCAGACGAACACCGACAGCGAGGGTCGCTACACCTTCAGCGAGGTCTCGCCCGGTACCTACAACCTGCGCGCGGCCCACGGCGGTCGGAACAACTCCGATCCCCTCGGTCAGGTGCTGATCGCCAACGTCGATGTCAGCGAAGACGCCGAGACCGAGAAGAACGTCGAATTGCCCCGCGCCGGAATCGTGCGCGGGCTCGTGACCGACATGGCCGGCAATCCGGTCGACGGCGCGCGCATCCAGATCCGGACGCTCGACGGCTTCCGCGTGACCGCGCGGGACAACGAGACGGCCGACAGTTCAGGCGAGTACGAGATCGAGGAACTGGCTCCGGCCAGCCTGCAGGTCCGGGCGCGCGGCGAGAACGGGTGGGGCGAGTTCGTGAACGTCCGTGTTCGTTCGCAGTCCGCCGTCGACATCAACCTGCGGGTTCCGACCGGGGAGTGATCCCGTTCGGGTGGTCCAGGAGACCTAGGACAACGGCCGCTGCGATCCCTCGCAGCGGCCGTTGTTCGTGGATGGCCCAGGTCGACCTGGCCGGGCGGAGACTGGCCTGGTTGGTTCCGCACAGCGACTCGAACTGCATCTGAGAGGTCCAGGCGCTGGTCGCACTCGGACCGGAGTGGCCTCCTGGCCGTCTGAGGCTGGCCCGACGATTCGTGCGGAATGAACTAGGCCAGTCTCCCGGCCGGTCGGAGACTGGCCTAGTTGATTCCGCACAGTGACTCGAACTGCATCTGAGAGGTCCAGG
>JAJDEX010000237.1 GCA_029259575.1 Planctomycetota bacterium
GCACGGAAGGTTGGTCCACGGACCAGCAGGCAGCCTGGCTCGAAGCCAACGGTGCGCTTTGGAAGCCTGACGTCGTGATCGCGTTCCCGTTCGAGAACGACATCGTTCAGAACGGTGAAACGATGTACGGCAAGCTGCCCAAGCCGCGGTACGCGGTCGACGGCACGCTCGACAACACGAACCTTCAAGAGCCGCCCCCCAAACCGTTCAAGGAGAAGTGGGCTCTGCCCCTTCTGCTCCTCGGCAAGGATCAGGGCAGTGCCTCCACCACGAAAGTCCGTGGAGCCTCCCGAGCCATCAAGACCGAGTTCATGGCCGTCTTGAACGATCCGCCCGAAGACGTCGGGTACGACCAGGACCTCGACCACACCCGCGGCGCCCTTAAGGCGATGAAAGCCACAGCTGAGGAGCTTGGGGCCCGGCTGATCCTGGCTCCGATCCCCGGCAAGGCCGCCATCGTCGAGAGCTACCGGGATGGCCAGTTCGCCTGGCAGGTCCTGCGCGGCCTCGACCAGGCCGAATGGGACGCCAACGCTCCGGTCGAGCAATTCCTGGGCATGGCGAAGCACCTGGGTATCGAATCCCTCGATGCGCGCCAGAGCCTCGCCGCTCGCCAAGCCGAACTCGAGGCGAAGCCGGAAGCCGGCTCCAACTCGACCTACTTCGATGTCGACTGGCACCTGAACGCGCAGGGCAACCGCGCGCTCGCCAGTTTCCTCTACGACTCGCTCGATGGTACCCCGGGCATCCCGGCTGCCGTTGCGAAGGTCGATGACTGGCCCGCTGCCAAGGACACGTCCGGCGGCCTTCCTGGCTGGCTCAAGTGGTATGTCAGCCTGTGGGTCCTGGTTGGCCTGCTCTACTGCGTCACCTACCGCGACGAGAACGCCGTGGCCTCGTTCCTGAAGGTCGGCGTCATGATCGGGCTCGTCTTCACGATCGCCATCGGTGGCACGCGCCTGATCGGCATGTTGCCCCCCAGCACGGCGACGCTCGCCATGGTCGGCGTCATCATCGTGATCCTGGGCTTCGTCGCTTACAAGCTCGGCGATCGCATCGGCACCATCTGCGAACTGCTCAAGGCCTTCGTCCTGCGTGGACACTGGTACCTGATGCCGCTCGTCGTCGTCCTGCTGACCGTCGGCAGCCTGCTGGTCGTCGCCGCGTCGTCGCCGCTCGTGGCTCCGTTCATCTACACCCTGTTCTAGGTCCGGATCATGAAGGAACTGCTGCGCGAGTACTGGCTCTGGATCCTGATCCCGATCGTCCTGATCGGCGGTCTCATCACGTTCGTGATCGCCACGTCCAACAAGAGCACGGACAACTTCGAGTACGACCTGACGTCCTCGGTCGACCGCGACCGCGTGGACTACTCCGCCAGCTCGAGCCCGAGCTTGCGGAACAACCAGAACCCGCCGCACGCCTCCGCCACCAGGTGATGGATCGGCGTCGTCTCGTCCAGCATCCAGCGGGCGAGGCGCATCGGATCGGCGCCGCGCAGGTTCGTGCCCGCGTGCGTCGTGACGGCGCTCTCGAATCCGGCCGCGCGCACGGCGGCCACCGTGTGCTCGTCGAAGTCCCAGCGGCGCCCGAAGGGATAGGCGAAGGACACACCGACCTCGTCGCCCAGCAGTTCGACCGTCGCCGAACGCCCGTCGGCCACCTCGCGCACCTGTTCGGTCGGTGAGAGCGTCGACAGCACCTCGTGGCGCACCGTGTGCCCACCAAGCTCGATCCCCGCGTCACGCATCGTCTGGGCCTCCTCCAGGTCGACGTAGATGCGGTTGCACAGGTCGCTCTCGGAACCGCCGGCCTCGAGGAACTCCGCATGGATCGCCGCGTCGCGCGCCAGCGCATCGACGTCGTACTTGAGGATGCGCTTCAGCCGGTAAGCCGCGCCCTCCGGCTGCGCGACGGCCGCCTGGCAGCGCTCGCCCAGGTCCCCGCCCATGCGGTCCCCCAAACGTGTCGCCAGATCGGTCGGTTGCAGGCCACCGGCCTGCAACATCCAGAAGTACTTGTGCGACCAGTTCACGCGGCGGTGGGTCAACGGTCGACTCTCCAGGAACACCGTGGCCCTCGCGCCCGTGCGCTCCAGCAACGGTAGAAGCGCCGTGTGGTTGTCCCGGTAGCCATCGTCCATCGACAGCGCGACCAGCGAGCGTTCGTCGTCCTCGGCCCGCATCGACCGCCAGCCCTCGCCGACGGTCACGAAGCGAAAGCGCCGGCCCAGGACGCGCAGCAGCATCTCGAGCCGTTCGCCCGTGATTTTCATGTCACTGGGCAGGTCCGCATTGACCGCCGGATCGACCACGCAGTGGCCCGCCAGGATCGTGAAGCGCCGCGGCGTCAGTCGATCGACGAGCCGCCACAGCCCTGTGTGCCAGAGACTTCGCGAGACGACCTCGCGCATCATCATCTTGATCTTGTGCTTGCCCATCAGCCGACCAACTCGTCGTCGCGGTCGCCGTCCGTGAAGTACCAGGTGTGCGGTTCGAGCACGGCCTTGCCCAGCGGGTGGTCCGCGTCATGGACGAAGGCGATGACGATCTTCTGATCCTCGGCCTTCGGCGGTTGGAAGGCAAACGCCAGCAGCCGGGATTCCCACCAGGACCCGACGATCGCGTGGCTCTTCACCACCGAAGCGCCCTGGGCCTCCAGGTAGCCGAGCGCGGCCTCGACCGCCGCGGCGAGGTCCGCGTCATCGAGCGCCAGCACATCGACCAGGCAGCCGACGCCCGAGCCGGCCTCGGGAACCTGCACGACAGCGTACGCGGTGAGCGTTCCGCCCTGATGAATACCCAGCGCACGGAAGCGCCCCGAGGGAGCGTCCAGGAAGCGCCAGTTGAGCCAGTCCGCATCGCGCCGGACCATCCACGGCCAGCGGGGTGCGACGCGCTTCCACAGGTTGGTGACGTCGATGCCGAAGCGCTCCAGCGGCTCGACGCGGCGGCGATCGGCTTGGGCGCTGAGGTTCCGGCGCACGGCACGTCCGCGGCGCACCGCCAACGGCGTCAGCCAGCTCGCCACGCGCCCGGCCCGGAAACGCTCCGCGCGTCCGACGCGGTCCGCACGCAGCACGAACGTGAACGGACGGATCTGGCCGACCTCGGACCACCCGAGCTTGCCCGTGAAGATGCCCGCGGACTGGCGGTTGGGCAGGCCGAACACACACGCCCAGCCGGCCTCCCGCGTCGCCTCCATCGCGGCTCGATCGAGGCTCGAGAACACGCCGCGTCCCCGATGATCGGGGTGCGTCATGACGTCCCCGGTTTCCCCCACCAAAGCGGCCTGGTCCTCACGACCGTTCGGCACGACGATCCGCGGCGAGCAGGCGTACCCGCTGAGCGTCACGTCCTGGGCGTCGCGTGCCAGGAAGCTGATCGACGGCCCGTGGGGCGAGGCCCTGTAGCGCCACGGCAGGACCCGCGCCCCGTCCGCCTTGTCGAAGCACACCGCGTACAACGCGACCTGCTCGGCGCGGTCGGCCGGGCCGGCGGAGTCGATCCGGATGTCGGTGGGTTCTTGGCTCATCGATTCCTCGAGTTCGCGGGCCTCCAAGCTCTGGAAGCTCCCGCGCGCGGGCTCGCCAAAGTAGAGTGTTCGCCCCCCCAGCGCGAGAGCCAAACGAGGACCCCCCATGGATCAGCTGATCGAGTGCGTACCCAACTTCAGCGAAGGCCGCGACCCCGCCGTCCTCGACAAGATCACGTCGGCCATCCAGGCCGTCGAAGGCGTCTGGCTGCTGGACGTCGACCCCGGCGCCGCCACGAACCGCACGGTCGTGACCTTCGTGGGCGCGCCCGCGGCCGTCATCGAGGCTGCGGTGATCGCCGGACGCGTCTCGGCCGAGCTGATCGACATGAGCCGCCATCACGGCGAGCACCCGCGCTTCGGCGCCATGGACGTCTGCCCGCTGATCCCCATCGCGAACATCACGATGGACGAGACTGCCGAGCACGCCCGCGAGCTGGCGCGTCGACTCGGGGAAGAGGTCGGCCTGACGGTCTATTGCTACGAGAACGCGGCGACGCGTCCCGAGCGGCGCAACCTGGCGGTCGTCCGCAAGGGCGAGTACGAAGCCCTCGAGGCTCGCCTCGCCAAGCCCGAACACGCGCCCGACTTCGGTCCGGCCAAGTTCCAGCCTCGCACCGGTGCAACGGCCGTCGGCGCCCGCGACTTCCTGGTCGCCTACAACGTCAACCTGAACACGACGTCCACGCGACGCGCGAACGCGATCGCCTTCGACGTCCGCGAGAAAGGGCGCGTCAAGCGCGAACCCGATCCCGTCACCGGCAAAGCCGTGCTCGACGCGGATGGCAACGAGGTCTGGATCCCCGGCGCGCTCAAGTGCTGCAAGGGCATCGGCTGGTTCATCGAGGAGTACGGCGTCGCCCAGATCTCGATGAACTTGACCAACATCAACGTCACGCCGATGCACGTCGCGTTCGACACCTGCGACGCGAAGGCCCAGGAGCGCGGGATCCGCGTCCCGGGCTCCGAGGCGGTCGGCATGTTGCCGTTGGCCTCGCTGCTCGACGCCGGGCGCTACTTCCTGGCCAAGCAGCAGCGCTCCACGGGTGTCTCCGACCGCGAACTCATCCACATCGCCGTCAAGTCGATGGGGCTCGACGAACTCGCACCGTTCGTGCCCGAGGAGAAGATCATCGAGTACGCGATCGCAGCGCGCTCGAGGGCCAAGCGGTTGGTGGACCTCTCGCTCGTCGGCTTCATCGAACTCACGGCCTCCGAGTCC
>JAJDEX010000238.1 GCA_029259575.1 Planctomycetota bacterium
GCTGCGCGGCCTGGCCCAGGCCCACGCGGACCTGGATGTGACGTGGGTCACCGCTCCCGCGGCGCTCCCGTTGGTCGAACGGCACCCTTGCGTGCAGCGCGTCGTGCTCGTCGACCCGACCGACGCCGAGGCCGTGCACCAGATCGGGGACAACCTTGCGTCGCAACCCTTCGATTGGATCCTGTCGCTCGACGACGAACTGCCCTTGTGCGAACTGGCCACGACGTTGGCGAGCGCGAGTGGAGCGAAGGTGTCCGGCGCGTACGCCGAGGGCGAGGTGCGCACCTATTCCGACGACGTCGCGGACTGGTTCGACATGGGCCTCCTGTCCAAGCATGGCAAGGACGAGGCGGATCGTCGCAAGCTCGAGAACCGACGTACGCATCCGCAGATCTATGCGGCGATGCTGGGCGTCGAACCGGGCACACCGGAGTTGCCGCTCACCGACGCCGAGCGCGACCTCGCCTCCGAACGCCTCTCGCGGATGGACCTGGTCGGGACCGGTCCCCTGATCGGTCTGAACACGGGTGCGGGTGGTCGATGGGCCAACAAGGCGATGCCGACGGACGAGGTCGTGGATCTACTGCACCGGTTGCACAACGAGCGTGGGGGACGCGTGCAGTTCCTGTTGCTCGGAGGCGCCGCCGAGGAGGATCGCAATCGCGCGATCCAGGAACGTGCGCGGGTGGTCGTGCCCGGGCTCAAGCTGGCGGACTCGCGCGGGGACAACTCGCTGATCGAGTTCGCCGCCCTGATCGATGCATGCGACCTGCTGGTGACCACCGATTCGATGGCCTTGCACGTCGGACTGGCGCGCGGCGTGCGGTTGGTGGCGGTCTTCGCGCCGACCTCGCCGACCGAGATCGACGTCGGTCCGCGTGGTGAGAAGGTCGTCAGTCTGGCCCGGGACGCGGGCTCGTACCGAACGGACGCGGACAACTCGACGCTGACGGGCGAACGCGTGGCCGAGGCGGTTCAGCGCAGCCTGGGCCACGACTTCGACGCCTAGGGCGCTGCCCCACGGATGGGCCTCGACGGCGTCTCGCCGCATCGGTAGGCTCCGCTGCGTGACCGGAAACTTCGCTTACCGTTTCGCCAAGGCCCTCGAAGGGATTGGCTTGATCGTGATCCTTGTCGGCCTCCTGATCAGCCTCGACCAGGGGTTGGGGGGCGCGGGGCTCGAGGCCATGCGCGCCGAGACCCTGGGCCTTGGGCTGGGCATCCTGTTGTTCGTCTGCGGCTACGTCGTCGAGCGCACGCTGGGCACGCGCAGCTGAACGGAGCCATGCGCAACAGCGATCAGATCCGCGAGCCGTTCTTGACCGAGAAGGAGGTCGCGGCCGATCGGCAACTCGGTGAAGCGCCGCTCCTCGCGCGCTTCGCGCACTGCGGCAAGAACCCGTTCGTCGGACTCTTCAACCGCAGGATGGGTCGCTTCGATTCGTTGAGCGTGACGTCGCACGGTGTCGTCGACGTGCAGTTCCTGGGCAAGGGGACGTTCGGAGTGACCTCGATCCCGTTCGCGCGGATCGCCGCGCTCGAACCGGACCCGAACGGTCGCAGCGTGCACATCCACCTCCACAATCGCGGTTCGATCGCGCGTGACCTGGGGGCGAACGCGGTCGCGTTCCTGACCGAGGTCGGGCGCGCTCACGTGGATCTCGCGCAGACCCCGGGCCGCTGAGTCCCGGTCTGTTGAGACTCGGTCTGTTGAGACTCGGTCTGCCGGGGCGGTTCGGCGACGTGCGAGTCCCGGAGCGTTCCGGAAATCAGACGTCCTCGAACTGCAGCGCGTGCAGGCGCGCGTAGACGCCGCCGGCTTCGAGCAGTTCCTCGTGCGTGCCGCGTTCGACGATCTTGCCGGCGTCGAGCACGAGGATCATGTTCGCGCGCCGGATCGTCGACAGGCGGTGCGCGACGACCAACGAACTGCGCTGCTCCAGCAGGACGCCCGTCGCCGCTTCGATCTGCGCCTCGGTGGCCGAGTCCACGCTGGCGGTGGCCTCGTCCAGGATGATGACGTCGGGCCCGCCCGCGAGGGCGCGCGTGATCGCCAACAACTGTCGCTCGCCCGTCGAGAACGTCGCGCCGCGTTCCGCCACCTTGGCGTCGAGCCCGCCGGGAAGGTTGGCCAGCATCTTGTCGGCACGGCTCGTCTCGAGTGCGGACTCGAGCGACTCGTCGGTGACCTCGTCGCGTTCCATGACCAGGTTCTCGCGCACGGTTCCGGCGAACAGGAAGTCCTCCTGCAGCACCAATCCGAACCGGGATCGCAACGCGCCCGGATCCAGTTCGCGCAGGTCGATCCCGTCCAGCGTGATGCGTCCCTTGGTGGGGTCGTAGTAGCGCAGCAGCAGGTTCACCAGCGTGGACTTGCCGGACCCGGTCGCGCCGACCAGAGCGACGGTTTCGCCGGGCGGGATCTCGAAGTCGACGCCGTGGATGACCTGGCGCTCCTGGTCGTAGCCGAAGGCGACCTTCTCGAAGCGCACGTGCGGTGCTCCGCGATCGGTCACCAGGGACTGCACGTCGTCGACCGGCGCCACGAGGGCCTCGGTGTCGAGCACCTGGAAGATACGTTCGGCCGAAGCGAAGGCCGACTGCAGGATGTTGTAGCGCTCGCCGAGTTCACGGATCGGACGCACCAGCATGTTGAGCAACAGCCAGAACGCCATGAAGTTGCCGAACGTCAGCGTCTCGCCTCCGATCGCCACGACGCCGATACCGAGCGTGGCGCCCTGGATCAGGTAGACCGCGAGCGCCATCGCCGGGAAGAACAACGCGAAGAGCAGGATCGTCTTCTTGTTCGCGGTGAAATAGCGCTCGAGGTGCTCGGCGAACGTGGCGGAGACGCGCGGCTCGCGCCGGAAGACCTGGACGACGCGCACGCCCTGCAGGACCTCTTGCAGGTAACCGTTCAGTCGCGACAGCTCGGCGCGCACGGTGCGGTGGGCCCGTCGTGCGCCGCCGCGGAACGCGATCGAGATGCCGATCAGCACCGGCGTCATCAACAGAACCACCCAGGCCAGTCCCGAGTGCAGCGCGAACAGAACGGCCAGCACCACGGCGACTCGGATGAGGTCGAAGGCCAGGTTGACGATGCCGCCCGTGAACAACTCGGACAGGTTCTCGACGTCGGACGTGACGCGGGTGACCAGTGCGCCGGTGGGGCGCCTGTCGAAGAACGCCAGGTCGAGGCGTTGCATGTGGCGGAACAGGGTCGTGCGCAGGTCGTGGATGACCGCTTGCCCCGTGCGCGTCACGGTCGCGACCTCGAAGTAGCGCATGATCAGCTTCAGCACCACCAGCCCCAGGAAGACGCCGATCCAGGTCAGCATCTCGTTCTGGTAGGGGGTCAGGTCGCTGCCCTCGGGCGCGAGCTGCGCCGCCGTGGCCGGACCGTCGATCGCACGCTTCCAGATCCACGCTGAGGCGAGCTCCAGCGCGAACAACGTTCCGAGCACGCCGAAGCAGCGCGCGAACAGTCCCACGTGGGGGCGCGCGAACCTGAGCAACCGCTTGAAGAGCGATCCGTCCCAGGCGCGGTGTGCGACGACCTCGTCCTTCTCCCAACTCATGCCGGGCCTCCCGAGGACGTGCCGCCCGGAGATTCACCACGCAGGGACTCGCGCCGCTGTTGCTGCTCCCAGGTGCTGGCGTACCAGCCGTCGGAGGCGACGAGTTCGTCGTGCGTGCCGATGGCCTCGACCCGGCCGTCCTCGGTCAGCACCAGGATCGTGTCCGCGTTCATGACCGTTGACAGTCGGTGCGCGGCGACGACCACCGTGCGACCCTCGCCCGCGGCCCGCAGGCTGCCCAGCAACTTCTGTTCGGTCTCGGTGTCGACGGCGGACACGCAGTCGTCCAGGATCAACACCTTGGGGTCACGCGCGAGTGCGCGCGCGATGCACGTGCGCTGACGCTGGCCGCCCGACAACGACACACCGCGCTCGCCGACGAGCTGGTTCATGCCGTGGGGGAAGTCGGCCACTTCGTCGGTCATCGACGCGCGTTCGATCAGCGCCACGACCTCGGCCTCGCTGAGTTCACGGTCGGCACCGAAGCGGATGTTCTCGTGGTAGGGGAGCGAGAATAGGAACGAGTCCTGGGGCACGTAGCCGAGCGCTCCGCGCAAGCTCGAAAGCGTCAGTTCGCGCACGTCGTGCCCGTCGAGCCGCAGCGTGCCCTCCGGTTCGAACATGCGACCGATCAGGTTCAGCAACGTCGTCTTGCCCGAACCCGTCGGGCCGACGACGCCCAGCGTGGACCCCGCGGGAGCGGTCACCGAGATGTTCTGCAGCGCCTTCGGGTGGGTCTCGCCGTAGGCGAACGAGACGTCGTCGAACTGCAACTCCCCACGCGGTTCGCTCCACTCGATCGCGTCGGGCGCGTCCTGGATCTCGGGCTGTTCAGCGAGCAGTTCGGTCACGCGCTCGGCGCTGGCGATGGCCCGCGGATACATCCCCAGGATCCAACCCAACGCGATCAAGGGCCAGAACACCTTGATCGTCAGGTCGATGAACAGGAACAGGTCCTCGAGCGGAAGCGTGCTCTTGACGGCCGCCAGTCCGCCGACGATCAGGATGACGACGAACGTCAGGTCGAAGGACCCGTTGACCGCAGCGTGCGTCCAACCGCGGGCGCGGCCGAGCGCGATCTGGTTGTCGCGGTTCTCCTCGCTCGTCCTGGCGAAGCGTCCGGCCTGCTGATCCTCGCGGTTGTAGCCCTTGACGACCCGGATGCCGCCGAAGTTCTCCTGGGCGCGATGGCTGATGTCGGCCAGGCTCTCCTGGACCGCCGTCGACCGCTTGTGCAGCCCCGGCGTCAACGCGCGCATGATCCCGCCCATCGCGATCATCGGCAGGATCATGGTCAGCGTCAGCCAGCCGTGATGCACGAACAGGACGCCGAGCGCGAGCGGCACGATGACGATCGCGCCGAGCGTGTACATGAGTCCCGGGCCCAGGAACATGCGCAGGTTCTCGACGTCCGACGTGACGCGGCTGACCACGTCGCCCGAGCGCGAGCGGTTGTGGAAGGCGAACGTCAGCGACGTCAGCTTGTCGAACAACTGCTGCTTCAGTTCGACCTCGAAGCGACGTGAGACGACGACGATCAACCAGCGCTGGAAGAACTTCATCACGCAGTGGCCGAGGGCCAGCGCGCCGATGATGGCCAGGACTCCCCACGGAGCTCCTTCGGTCTCGCCCTCGCGCGCGGCGCGCAGCGAGTCCTTGATCAACAGCGAGATCCCGACGTCCGCGCCCTGGGCGAGCGGAACGCACAAGACCCCGAGGATCAGGTTCCGGCGGTGACGCAGGAACCGCTGAAAGAACGTCAGCAGTAGCTTCAAGTTGCCCCTCGTGGCGCTGAGATCAGCGCCCGAACTCCCAAGCACTGCGTAACGTGTCGATGCGGCTCACCCAGTCGGCCAAACCAGCGTCGAGAGCGGCTTCGACGTCCTCGCCCCCCGCGTCGCTGATCGCGCGCAGTTCGGGCAGGAACACTGCGCTTTCGCCGTCTCGGAGGTCCGGGGCCCACAGGCCCAGGCGTTGCCACGGGCGACCTTCGATGCCGTTCGCCGAAGAGAGCGCCTGCAACATCCGCGGCCGTCCCGAGGTGTGGCGCAACGCGTCGAGCGCGATGCGCAGCTCCGCGGCGTCGATGGCGCTGAGGAAGCTCGGCCACGTTCCGAACGGACCCAAGTGCCCGCCACCCTTGAACTTCATGCGCGTCGCCCACGCGGACCAATCCACGGCGATCGTGCGGCCCAAGGTCTCGAACGCGAGCGCCAAGCGCTGGCTGCGCTCTTCACCCAACCACGCGCCAGCTTCGCGGGCGTGGCGCGCGAACTCGCGCGCAGCGCTCTCGTCGTCGAAGGACAAGCGACCTTGCTGGGCGAACTCGGCCAGCATCTCGGCGACGACGTGACCTGCGAGTTCGTGGCCGACGTAGCCCGGATCGAGGAAGCGCTCGACCATCGGCACGTCGTCGATCGAGGTGTGGTCCTGGCCGCCCTCGCGACCGGTGAACTCGATGTCGAGCACTGGAACCGTGAGGTGATGCAGGAACGGTGCGTGGTCCGAACCGGATCCGAGGAGCGCGAGGCGCGGCCGGCCCTGGCCACCCTCCATCCAGTTCTCGACCAACGTGCGCGGCGTGCCATCGGGACGCGTGCCTCCGGCGGGGTGCGTGACCTTGCCGAGCGCGCGGCTGAGCGTCGGGACGAGCCCCGGGGTGCCGGAGATGCGAACCTGCGTACCGCGGACGAGGGCGTCGCAGTTGAAGTAGGCGATGAGCTGTTCCT
>JAJDEX010000239.1 GCA_029259575.1 Planctomycetota bacterium
TGTATCGCGTGTTGGATACCTACGACCGGCAGCCGGAACTGAGTCCCGAGGACCATCTTTTGCGGGCCGGTCTGGCGCACACTCTGGCGTTCGCGCGACTGCGAGCAGGCCAGGACCCCACCGGACTCTTCGAGGAGAGCCGCCGTTCCTCCTCGCTGGCCATGGAGTCCCCCAGCACGGCAGATCGTGCCGCCGCGTGGATGGCGATCGCGTCCTATCAACTGTCGGACTTCGAAGCCGCAGCGAACGCCGCCGCCTTGGCTCTGCCTCAGCTCTTGGAAGAGGCGGGATCCGAGCGGGTCGCGAACGTGTTGGACGTCCTCGCTCGGGCTCGGACGCGCAGCATCTACGCGGCGCTCCGACCGGATGCTCAGCCGGACGCCCAGCCATGGAACGCCGAGCACGTGGGCCAGGCCTGGTTGGCCTATCGACTCCTCCTCGAGCACCCCTACGGCACCGTCGACCAAGCGAAGGCCGGGCTGGAGTTCCTGGGTGCAGTCGGTCTGCTCCAGGCCCAGACGGATGTGGCTCGGGCCGCCGCCGTGCGCTTTTCTGAGGATGCCCAAGTCCACCAGTGGTTGCGCTTCGTCGTTCTTCGCGACCAGGGCGCGGCCGCTCTGGTGACGGTCTACGACAGTCTGGACAACTCACCCACCCCGACCTGGTCCTGGTTCCAGGGGCTCGCCGAGTTCACGGCCGGCGAGTGGGCGCTTCAGCAAGCCGACGAGGTCACGGCGAGCCGCTGCTATCAAGCGTCGATCGATCGGTTCGAAGCCGTTGCGGCCGAGGAGGCCGGGTTCGCGGACAGCGCCCTGCACTACGTAGCCTTGGCCCAGGGAGCCCTGGCGCGCAACGCCTGGGCTGCGGGTGACGTGGCGACGACCACCGATCGCCTGATCCTGTCGGCTCGAGCACGCCCTGCGAGTTGGGCGGTGGAAGACGGGTTGGGACGAACCAACTCGCAATTGGCGGAGGAGGTCCTGTCCAAGTGGGCGTCGTCCTCGGACGCATCCGCCAAGCCGGCGTTCGACGGCCTGAGTCAGGCGCTCGAGGAAGCTGGGGTCAGGTACCGGGACGACGGCTAGGCAGCGAGCTCCAGCCGAAGATCAGCAGCGCCAAGAACCCGCTGAGCCCGACGATCCAGGTCGCCAGACTGCGAGCGATGACCCGCGCACTGCTGTGGAGGACGACCTCGGAACCTGCGGCCTGCAGCTCCGGAAGCTGCTCGTCCAGGAACAGCGCCCAGGGGTCGTCGGGCCCCAGGGATTCGCGGTGGGTCTCGAGGGCGTCCTGCTCGCGCCACGCCATCTCGGTGTCCCGCAACTCGAGCGCAAGCTGCACTCCGTAGTACCGCAACAGCAGGTCCTCACCCTCGGTCAGTCCAGCTCGCGCCTCTTGCAGCGCGCCACCCAGGTCCCCCGCCGACCACAGGACCAGCGTTCGCTGACGAGATCGTTCGACACCTTCCAGGGATTCGCTGGCGACCAAGGCTTCCCGAAAGCGCTCTTCCCCCAGCAGGCGATCGACGTCGCCTTGCGCCAGAGCACCGACCAGCAGGACGTGGAGCAGCGGGCTCAAGGTCGGGACTCCAGCCAGGTCCGCCGACCCGAGATCAGGGACTCCAGCTGCAAGCGTTCCGTGGGGCTGTGGGCGTCCGTGAGCGGCGTGCCCTGGTGCGGGACCACCTGCCGCCAGGCGCCGGGGATCTCCAGCTGACGCAGCAAGGTGTGGAACGTCGCGCCGGGACGATGCCAGGCGGTCTCGTCGTCCGGTCCGGGCACCTCCGCATCGCGGCGCGCGAAGAGCATGCAGTTCCGCGAGAACGGAACGCGCACGGCGAGGATCGGTCGTTCGAAGGCCGTGGCGCAGGTGCGGGCCACGGCATCGACCACCGGGTCGTCCAGCCCGAAACCCGCGGCGTTGATCGACAGCCAACCGCCCGGTCGCAGGGCCGCGCGCACCTCGCGGAAGAACTCGACCGTCGCCAGGTGCGGAGGCATCTCGACCTGATTGGCGTAACAGTCGAGGGCGACCTGGTCGAAGGGTCCTGCGACGTGTTGCAACCCGACGCGTGCATCCAGTCCGCCATGCACTTGCCGAGTGTCGCTGCGCTCCAGGTCGAAGTGTTCGAGCGCAAGGTCGATGACGGATGGATCGAGTTCCACGCCCACTGTTCGGAGTTCCACTCCGGACGGCAGCGCACCTTCCATCACGCGCACGGTGGTGCCTGCGCCCAGACCCAGGATCAGCGTGGACCAGGTCTCTGAGCCGCCCGCCAAGCTTTCCCGGCTGTCCCAGTGCGGCGGCAGTGCGAACAGATCGTAGTAGTAGCCTTGCCCAAGGAGCCCGGGTTCCGGAATCCACACGGACTGGAACGAGTCGAGTCCCTCGTTGACCTCGAGGCGGCGCAGGCGTTCGTCGCCGCTTCCGGTCTCGACCACACGCAACGATTGATAAGCGGACTGGGTCTGCGCGAGGAGCGTTTCGCCTTCCAGCACCGGTCGATCCGTCGTCCGTGACCAGGCGAACGCCAGCCCGAGAGGCACCAGGAGCACGAGCGCGGTCCGCACGCTGCGGGTCGTAAGGAGCAGGGCGAGGCCCGCAACCGCCAGCGTCGCGCCCGCCGTCAGGAAGATGCCCGTCATGCCGAGGTTGGGGACCAGGACGTAGGTCGTACCGAAGGCTCCGGCCAAGCTCCCGACCGTGGACGCGGCGAGGACCCGTCCCCCCGATTCGCCGGCTCCCCCACCTCGAGCCCGTTGCAAGGCCTCGGTGCACAGGGG
>JAJDEX010000240.1 GCA_029259575.1 Planctomycetota bacterium
GGTGAAATCCACGCTGGAAGAGGTCTTCATGCGCGCGGTGGACAAGGGCAGCTCGTACGGTCAGTACGCCGATTCCGGCTCCCAGGTCGAGGTGTCCGCGTGAAGGCCACCACGCACACCGAGCTGTACCGCCCCTTCGACGGCGAGTTCCTCGAGAAGCCTCGCCTGCCCCTCGTCCTGGCGCGCTCCGCGCTGCGCCAAGCGTTCCGCAAGAAGCTGCCCGCTCTCTTCCTGTTCGTCCCGACCTACCTGACCGCGATCATCACCGCCGCGCTGATCTTCTTCCAAAGTCAGGCGGTGAAGATCCAACTCGAGGAACTTCGGAAGCGGGGAGCCACTCCCGAGGAGATCGAGGAGGCCAAGAGCCTGACGCAGAGCATGCTCGGCGACACGGTCGATCTGATCATCGGCGTGTACCAGCAAATGCCCGGATTCATGGGTTTGGGGTCCTTCTTCATGATTCTGGCCATGGTCTGGTACGGCTCCGGAATGATCTCCGAGGACCGGCGCGCGGGTGCGAACCTGCTCTACTTCTCGCGACCGTTGACCCGCTTCGGATACGGACTTGGGAAGTTCCTCGGACTCGCCTTCATCGGCGTCATCGTCCTCTTGATCCCCGCGATGATCATCTGCTTCGTCGCGGCCTTCACCTCGAGCGACTGGGTCTTCGTCAGGGAGGAGTGGGACATGGTCCTCAAGCTCTTCGCGTTCTGCTGCCTGTGGATCACAGTGATGAGCTTGGTGGTTCTCGGGCTCTCCTCGCTGGTCACGCGCAGGACCATCGCCCTCTTCATGGGACTGGGCGTCATCTTCGGCCTGCACATCTTCTCCCAGTTCCACGACATCGCGGACCTCTCGGCACTGTCGCTCATGAGCCTGTTCACCAACTTCAGCACGGTGGCCGCCTGGCTGTTCGACAAGGACGGCGCGCGCCACTGGAACATCGAGGCCTCCGCCTGGGTGCTCGCGCTGACGACGTTGGGGTCCATCCTCCTCCTCTCCCGCGGGATCAAGAAGATGGAGGTGGTCGGTTGAGCTACATCATCCGCACGGAGGGCCTGGCCCGTTGGTACGGCGAGGTCGTCGGCTTGAGCGATCTGACGGTCAAGATCGAGCCTGGAATCACTGGGCTCGTCGGCCCGAACGGTGCAGGCAAGTCCACGTTCATGAAGTGCATCGTGGGTGAGATTCGCCCCCATCGTGGACGGATCCAGGTCATGGGATTGAGCCCCTTCGCGAACAAGGAGCTGTACCAACGGCTCGGTTTCTGTCCGCAACAGGACGCGCTCTACGACCACATGACCGGCCGCGAGTTCGTCGAACATCTCCTGCGACTCTCCGGCACGCCGCGTCGTGAAGCGCGAGCCCAAGCGGTGCGGTCCATGGAACGCGTCGGCCTGGCGGACACGATGAATCGACGCTGCAGCGGTTACTCGAAGGGCATGCGGCAGCGCGTACGCCTGGCCCAGGCCATCGCGCACGAACCAGAATTGCTCATCGTCGACGAGCCGTTGACCGGCCTGGACCCGATCGTCCGACACCGCATGGTCGACCTCTTCCTCGAGCTGCGCAACGAGGGACGCAGCATCCTGGTCTCCAGCCACGTCCTGCACGAGGTCGAAGCCCTGACCGAACGCATCGTCCTCATCCATCGCGGCCGGTTGCTGGCGCAGGGCAAGCTCGCGGACATCCGCGACCTGCTTTCGACCCAGCCACGCCGCGTCAAGCTGCCGGCCGCGAGTCCGCGCGCGCTGGCGCAACGCATCGTCTCGCTCCCCGGGGTCAGTTCCGTCACCATCGACCAGGACGAGACCGTCGTCGAGGTCACCACGCGCGACCTGCCCGGCCTCAATCAGGCTCTGCCCTCCATCGTCAAGGAACTCCGCCCTGGCGTCACCGCGTTCGAAAGTCACGACGAGGACCTCGAAGCGGTCTTCGACTACCTGGTCGGCTGACATGCAGTTCCTTCGCTCCACCTTCATTCTCTACGCGGCGCATCTGCGCATGCTTTCGCGTTCGGTGCGCACGCTGATCTCGTTCCTCGCCGTGTGCCTCCTGGTCCTCCTGGCTGCCCTCTTCGCCGGCAACGAGGACGCCCTGATCATCGGTACGCGTCTCGGGCTCTTCGGGCACCTCATGTTCCTCGTTCCCATCATCGGAATGATGCTGGGGTCGGCCGTGGTGACCGAGGAGTTGGAGTCGCGGACGCTGACCTATCCGTTCACGCGGCCGATCTCGCGACTCGCCTTCTTCCTGGGCCGGTGGGGCGCCACGATCACGGTGGTGGGCGTGCTCTGCGGAGCCGGCGCGGTCGGCGTTTCGCTGGCAGCGGAGCACTCGACCCTCATGGGTGACGGTGGAGAACCCATGATCCGCCTGGAACGCCTGGACACGGAAACCGGCGAATGGAAGCGCGCAGCGCCCTCCAGAACCGGGGCCCCCTACTGGCTGCACCACGACGGAGATTGGATCGAGATCGGTGTCCGGGACATGCGCGAGGGCGACACCCGGGACCTCGACCTGACCAATTCCAACGGCGAGGCCCTGCGGCTGCTGTGTCGCAAGTGGGACCTCAATTCCCGCGATCTCCCGGGCGGATTCCTGCTGCGATTCCTGTGGGCCTCCGTCCTTGGCGGCGTCATCTATTCGCTGTTCACGGCTGGGCTGGGGATCTACCTGAAGAACCCCATCATCCTCGCCCTGGGGTACACCATCGCGATCGAGTGGGTGCTGTCCAACATTCCGGGCAACGCCCAGAAGATCTCCGTGCAGTACTACCTGCGCTGCATCGTGTACGACCCGGAGACGATGAACAGCTCCTTGCGCGGTGCCGCCTTCACGGACGTGGCCCTGCTCACCCCAACGGGCTCCACGATTCGCCTGTTCCTGTTCATCCTGGTCGCGGTCGCCATCTGCGGCCGCTCCATCCGCCGCAAGCAGTTCACGTTCACTTCGTGACGCGAACTGCCGTGTGAACGAAACGTAGGGGACCGACCGAGCCTGTCCTCCAGCGGTGTCCTCTGGGGGCGGCCATGGGACAGTCCCTGCGGCCGCCCCCTGCCGTAGGGCCTCCCAGGGCCGTTCCGGGACCTTGGCACGGCGGTTGATCTTCAGGCCGAACCGGACGGGCGTTCCCCGTTCGGCACTCGAACCTGGAGAACACCACCCATCATGGCCCTCACCATCCGCACCCTCGCCGCGCTCGCCCTGAGCCTCACGACCTCCGCTGGCCTCGCTTCCGCACAAGCCCCCATCGTCCCCGGGAACGGCCCTGGACAACGCAACTCCGCCCGGATCTCGGTCGGGCACACGGACGGCTCCTTCAGCATCGAAGCCCAGGCCAACCTGTCCTTCGGAGAGCGTCGCGGACGCTCCCAAGCTCGCCAGAGTGCTCGCCGTGGCAACCGTCGCAGTGTGATCCAACCTCGCCGCGGATCGATCCACACTCCGCGCCGCTCGCACCGTGTCGTGCAGCGCCGCGTCTGGATCCCCGGCTACACCAAGCAGGTCTATCACGCTGCCCAGTACGACTACGTGACCGATGCGTGTGGGTTCACCCGCCGCGTGCTGGTGCGCGCTGCCCACTACGACGACGTCTGGGTCCCCGGCCACTACGAGATTCGCAGCTACTGATTCGAACGACCCAGAGAGAGAGGCGAGTGGCCTGCCGACCGCTCGACAGGAGAAGCGCTTCCGCCAGGAAGCACCGGAGGCCCCCGCACGGGAGATGCGGGGGCCTCTTTTCGTGCGTGCGATCGGCCAGCGGACGATTCACCCGCCGGACAACGCCATCACGATGTGCAGCTCCTGCGAGGCGCCCACCGGCGTCGCAAGGTCCTCGACCATGAGCGCGTCCACCAGGATCTTGATGTGCTCTCGAACGCGTCCGGTCTCGTCGACGATGCGGAAGCGGAACCCGGGGAACTTGCGCTCGAGCGCATCGATCAACTCCCCCACCGTGCGGCCGTGGATGTCCACCGCAGGGACCTGGTCCGTGTAGGAACGCAGCGCCGTCGGAATGTGAACGCGCAAGGGATCAGCCCCGAACGTCGTTCACTTCCACCGAGTACACGTGCGGCAGGTGGCGCGCGATGCACTTCCAGCTGCGCCCCTCGTTCGGGCTGCCCCAGACCTCGCCATTGGTGGTGCCGAGGTAGATGCCGAGCGGATCGTGCGCGTCCTGGGCCATGCACTGGCGCTTGACGGTCCAGTACGCGTGCTCGTCCGGCAATCCCTTGTCCTGGCGCTGCCACGACTTGCCGTCGTCCTTGGTGCGATACACGGCGGCGCTGGAATCGGGACTGGTTCGCGGCCAGACGCTGGTGCCGTCCATCGGGAAGACCCAAGCGGTGTGCGGATCGCGCGGGTGCACCGTGATGGGGAACCCGATGTCGCCGATCGGCTTGGGCATCGACTCGCCGACGTGTTGCCACTCGCCGTCCTCGCGATCCAGGCGGAAGATGCCGCAGTGGTTCTGCTGCCAGAGGCGGTCGGGGTTCGTCGGGGACATGACCACGCAATGCGGGTCGTGACCGTAGTCGGGGTTGGGCAAGGGATAGGGCGCGAGCATCCCCTGGTTCAGCGGGTCCCAGCTTCGTCCGCCGTTGGTGGACTCGAACACGCCGCCGCTGGACATGCCGATGTAGAGGTGCTTGGGGTCCCGCGGATCGATCACGATCGAGTGCAGCTTGGGACCGTCCGGCGTGCCGTCCTTGTCGCCACCCGTCCACTTGTCCACGTCCGGATGGTGGTTGAAGCCGTTCACCGGTTTCCACGTCTTGCCGCCGTCGCGCGACTTGAAGAGGCCCTGGGGACTCGAGCCCGCGTACCACACGCCCGGTTCGTTGTCGTGAGCGGGAGTCAGCCAGAACGTGTGGTTGACCGTGCGCTGGTGCAACGAGGACGGGGCCTCGTCGAACGCGGGCGGCTTGGTGGATTCCTTCCACGTCTTGCCCTTGTCGGTACTGCGGAAGATGGTCGGACCCAGGTGCCCCGTGCGAGCCGCACACAGCAGCGTGCCCTTCTCGCGAGGATCCGAAACGAGGTGATGCACGACATGACCCAGGAACCAACAGTCCTTGACCTTCCAGGTCTTGCGCTCGGGATCGGACTGCAAGCGGAAGGCACCCTTGCGGGTTCCGACGAGGACTTGCACGCCCCCCTTCTTGGGGCGCGGGACTCGCAGCTTGTGTTTGGCTTCAGCGGGCGTCATGGATCGTGAATGCGGTCGCAGGGGTCGAGCGGACGGGTTGGGCGGCGAGGATTGTACGGTCAGGCCCGTGGCTCGGGCGGATCCGGGTCAGAGGGTCGCCAAGCGCCGACAGCCCTCGGTCAGGACGTCCATGTCCTTCGCGTAGCAGAAGCGCACCAGGCGCTCGCCCTCGGCACTCTGGTGGAACGCGCTGCCCGGGACGCTGGCCACACCGGTCCTCTCGAGCAGAAGGAGGGCGGCTTCCTTGGATGTCGCGCACTCCAAACGGCTCACGTCCGCCAGGACGTAGTACGCACCCTCCGGCCAGATGGGCGCGAGTCCCGCGCGCTCCAGCGTTCCGCAGATCAGGTCGCGTTTGCGGGCGTACTCGGCGCGCATGTCCTCGAAGAACGAGGGCGGCGAGGCGAACCCGGCCGCCACCCCGTACTGCAGCGGCGTCGGGGCACAGATGGCGAACAGGTCATGGACGAGCGTCATCGCCGCCACCGCGTCCGCCGGACCCACGCAATAGCCCAGCCGCCAGCCGGTGATCGAGAACGTCTTGCTCAGCCCCTGGATGGTGATCGTGCGGTCGGCCAAGTCGGACACGGTGGCGGGCGAAACGTGCTCGCGACCGTCGTACCGGATCTGCTCGTAGATCTCGTCCGTAAGGACCAACAGGTCACGCTCGCGGGCGACGGTCGCGAGGTCCTCGAGCTCCTCACGGGTGAACATGCGACCCGACGGGTTGGACGGTGTACACACCACGACGGCGCGCGTGTTGTCCTGGCACGCGGCGCGCAGCGCGTCCGCGGTGAGACGGTAGTCCGGCGCCGCGAGCGTCAAGAACTGCGGCTCCAAGCCAGCGACCTTGGCCGTACCCAGGTGGTAGCCGTAGTACGGCTCCATCAGCAGGATCCCGTCCCCCGGATCCAACAGAGCGTGCAGCGCTGCGACATAGGCTCCGGCACTGCCGGACGTCACCAGGATCTCGGATTCGGGGTCGGCCGTGATGCCATTGTCCCGCTCGAGCTTGCGCGCGATCGCGTGCCGCAGGTCCGCGATGCCCTCCGGATACGAGTAGATGCTACGGCCCTCCTGGATAGCGGCGATCGCCGCATCGCGCACGAGCGGAGGGGTCGGTAGGTCGCAGACTCCTTGCCCCAGATTCACGCCCCCCACCCGGTCACACTCCCGCGTCATGGCACGGATGTCGGACTGGACCAGGCCACCGAGGCGGCGCGAGCGGGCAAGGGTCATGGCGGGTTCCGTGAAGGTTTCGAGCTGGGAGCGGGACACCGCAATCGCCGGTCAGGCCCTGCGCGCGCCCCAGGTGGGCGACGCACCATACGCGCAGGCACTCGGAACGGTCGAGAGTCCTGCGGGTTAGGCTTCCCGCATGACGGCCATCACGACCCGCGACCCCGGTGCGCTCCGAACACACCCCTTGGTTGCCTCGCGCCAGAGTCCCTTCACGAAGGGCCCAGCGCGGCTCAGCATCCTGGTGCTCACGTGCGTCGCCCTGATCGGTTTCTCGGGCTGCGAGACCAACGAGCCGCGCCCGGATCCGCGACCCGGACCGCGCGCCGTTTCGGACCGATTCGCAGATGTCGAACGTGCGGCCCGCGGCATCCCGGGCATCCATGGTCCTGGGCTGCGACCTACCGAACTGGACGAGTCGGTCGAGACCCGGGAACTGACCGGGGGCGTCCTCGGAGATCCGCCTGAGCCGACGTCGATCGCTGGCATGCTGGACCTTCCGCAGCCGAACCGGCCGGGACACGTGGCGGGCCACCGACCGGAACCCGGTCAGGTGGTGGCCGTGTTCGAGTTGGCCAGCCCATCGCGCGATCGCTTCGTCCTGCACGGGACCATGCCCATCCCGCCGGACGCACTGACGTTCCACAGAGGCCGCACGCCGTTGGCCGTTCGCTCGCTCGGCACGACGGGTGAGCTCGTCCCCGCGCAACTGGAGGTCGTCGCTCGCGATGCGCTCGGACGTCCGGAGGTGCTGGAGATCTCGGCCCCGGTGCGACGCTCCGGTCCGCCGGGCTCGCGCTCTCGCTACGAAGTGGTCCGCATGGACCTGGATCTGCCTCCGCCGGGCGAGCTCGCCGAGGCTGCCGGGGAACTGGTTGCCACGGCAGGCAGCGCGTTGCTCAGCGTCCGCGACGTGTTCGGGAATCGGTACGAGGTCGACCTGTTGGCGCCACCCGAACATCCGGGCAGCGGCGGACGCACATTGGTTCGTGACGGGTATGCGGCCCGCACGCTACGCACCGCATCGGTCCTGGTTCCCACCCGGACCACCGGTGCGGGCGCACCGCGCGACCACCTGATGGGCGTCCACGCGTACTGGACGTTCTGGCACGACGAGCCGCGCGTGACGCTGGACCTGCGCATCCACAACGGACTCACCAACGGGTCCGGTGCCGAGGATCCCAGGGACACGCCCCTCGGAATCGTGTACTGGGACTCCGTCGAGCTCGAGCTGCCGTCGCCGTGGAGCGCGCAGCCCCTCCTGGCCGATCCCTTCTTCGGACCCGAGCGTCAGGTCGGCGACCGGACCATCGTGCCTCTGGTGCGTGGCTACGAGACCGGCGAGCTGCACATGATGCCGCCGCAGGCTCAGTTCCACCGCCGCCTGACCCTGGCGCCCTTCGCCGCATCGGGAGTGTCGCCGCGCGGGCCGATGTTGGAGGGACAGGCGTTCTGCCTGCCCGGCAAGGGACTCTGGTCCTGGTTCCCCGGTTCGGACGGTGGGCACTTCCTGGCCCAGAAGACGCAGCTCCCGACCTGGGAGGCGTTCGCGTTCGAGAAGAACAAGGGCCCGCGTGCGGTGCGCGAACACATCGGCGATCAGCTGGCTCGACTGCGAGATCTGGCGGAGCGCGGCGCCAGCGACGACAACCTCGTCGGGGGCCAGGTCATGGGTTGGTCCCACCCTTGGTTCTATGCGGACCAAGGCGTGGCCGGCGGCGTGGACATCCAGTTCGTCGAGGGTCATCGCGCGGCGGGCGGGGCCTCCACCGAAGCCCTCGAGCGTTTGATGTTGTTGCACCGCATGAACGCATCGCGCCACCCGGTCGCGCAATGGAACGTGAAGGGCGAGCCCGCCGACGTCCACCTGTGGCGAGGTCCGGACGGTCGCGTCCCCTTCGACTTCCGCACCAACGGACGCGTCGTTCCACCCGAGTTCACCTGGCCCTGTTTCGGCGGGCCATCCGCCGACGTCCACGTGCGCGCCGTGCACCAGCTCGACAAGCGGCCGCCGTACGACATGGGGACCGTGCATCAGAAAGGAGGCGCGCCCACGGGCGGCAACGCGTCCATCTTCAACTGGTGGCCTCACGACGGCCAGCATGCGATCCGCTGGACCAAGAACCCGAAGGCGCTCGTCTGGCTGACCAACGACGCGCTCGCGCGCGACGACCTGATGCTCGCGGCGTCCCTGTTCCAATTGCAGTTCCACGGCTACGAGCACGTCGAGGCCTCGTGGTCCAAGGGCGTGACCTTGAAGCGCTTCGAGCAAGCGGTGGCCGCGCATCCCGGACAGGGCATCGACCTGAACCGGGAGCATGCATGGGGCATCGACATGATGTGCGCGGCCTACGCCATCTCGGGCGACGGATGGCGCGCGGCGAACCGCAAGTGGTTCGAACGCGTGACCGACCTGATGGGTCGCGCGTCGATGCCCAACGGACTCATCTCCAGGCGGTTCCATGGCGGCATCGTGCAGGGCAAGTACGACGGCGCGCAGACGTTCGAGAGCCTGTTCCTGATGCACGCGCAGCGTTGTCTGAACGAGAGCGTGTTGCGCGGAACGGACGAGGCCCGTGCACGCTTCCTCGATTGGCTGCAGGTGCGCGGGTGCGACTACCTCTTCTGGCCCCCGGTCTGGGAGCGCGCGGTGTTGGACGGCGGGTACGTCGAGCAGGGGCCGCGCTTCAGCTATGCGGTGGGCTTGCACGACGAACCGGACGAGCCTCCCTTCTCGGACGAGGCCCGTTGGGGCGCGCGCTACCTGCCGGAGGACGGCCTCTCGGGTCCGGTGGAACGCATCTACGGATTCGCCATCCTGGCCTACGTCCAATCGCTCACACCGACCCGCGGGGATCGCGCATCCAGCGGACGCTTTCTCGGGAGAGCCCAGATCATGTGGTTCGCGCCGGCTTCCTGGAGAAAGCTGGCGACGACCATGTTCGAGCACGCCGCGCGACCCTCCGACGACTACTCGGGCAACTGGGCCGGTTTCCTGGCTGCCCTGCAAGCGATCGGCGCGATCTGAGACACATTCCAAATGTGTCGCGCGCAAGTCGAAGGGCGCATGCCAAGACCTCGATACGATCCGGGCACAAAGTTCCGGTGACGAGCGCGGAATCCGCGGTATATCCTGAAAGGTACGGATCCCAAGACCAACAAGTCTCGTCTCCATGACCCCACGCACTTCCATGCGTGCTGGCTCCGACCTCTCCACGTCTCCTCCCTTTCCTGTCTCCAAAGGCTCTCAGATATGAGCAGGC
>JAJDEX010000025.1 GCA_029259575.1 Planctomycetota bacterium
TCGCGACCTGGAGTCCTTGGTGGTCCTCCAGCCCGATCGCGCGACCGGAATGACTCGCGCCCGATTCGAGTTCGTCGCGCAGTTCCTGCGGGAACTCGGGCGCGTTGCGATTGGCACTGCTGAAATCGCTGGCATAGGCGAAGAGCTCCATGCGCTCGCTACGCGGGGCGCGATCCGCATCGCGCGGGCCTTCGTCCCGCGGAGGCGGTCGGTCGAACTCACGCGGACCGTCCTCGCGCGGAGGGCGCGGGCGTTCGCCGCGCCGTCCTTCGGCCCGGGGACGCGGACGTCGATCGGGGGGAAGCGGGAACGCGCCGGGGTCGCGCAGGACCGCTTCGTGGCCCCCTTCCTCCATGCGGATCAAGGCGACCTCGGCCAGGCCCTCCACGGCCTCGCGCCGCTCGAGTTCCTGGCGCAGCTTCATCGCGCCCGCAGACAACGGCACCGCGACGATCACGACGGTCAGGACCAGGCGGCGGCGCAGGTTCACGAGCCGGTGTCCAGTCGGTAGCCCACGCCCCAGATGGTGCGCAACTGGTTCGAGCACGGCCCCAGCTTCTTGCGCAGTCGCGAGACGTGGACGTCCAGCGTGCGGCCGGTGCCCTCCTTGTCGGGATCGAGCACCGAGACCGCCAGGTCGTCGCGCGAGACCACGGCGCCCGCGCGGCGCGCGAGGTTGGCCAAGAGGTCGAACTCGACGCGTGTCAACTCGATGGTGGAGTGGTCGACCTCGACCACGCGCGTCTCGAGGCCCAAGGTCAGGCGACCCAGGTCGATCGTCTCCCCGCGTTGCAGGACGGGGCGGCGGATCCGTGCGGTGATGCGCGCATCGAGCTCCTCGGGCCAGAACGGTTTGGTGACGTAGTCGTCCGCGCCGAGCTCGAGGGCGCGCACCTTGGTGGTCGCATCCTGCTTGGCGCTGAGGACCATGATCGGGGTGTCGGAGCGGCGGCGGTACTCCTTGAGGATGTCCAGGCCGAACGCACCCGGAAGCATCAGGTCGAGCACGATCAGCGCGTAGTGCGCAGGATCGGCCTCCAGCGCGACGTCGCCGCGCTGCAACCACTCGACCGAGTAACCGCTGGACGTCAGCTGGTCGGTGACCTGGCCGCCGAGCTTCTCGTCGTCTTCAATCAGGAGAATGCGCACGTGGGTGGGTCCTCGATCATCGGTCCGATCCGTAGGGCAGGGCTCTCACGACCGCAGGGTCCCCCTCAAATCTGAAGCCCAGCCTAACCCCGTTGCGGACCCCAGGAAATTCTCCGCAGCTTCAGGGTCACGCAAGACCGAGACCGCTCAATCAGATCCATCACCGGCCCCGTTCCCTTCCCGGAGAACCCCACCATGATCTCGACCCACCCCGCGAGTCGTCTCGTCCTCACCCTGGTCCTGCCCGTCGTCTCCGCCAGCGCAGCCATGGCCCAGGGAGGTCCGCCGCCCCCTCCGCCGATCCAGGCGCTGCAGCCGCCTCCGGCTCCCCCGCAGAACCCGATCACCGAGTCGAAGCGCGTGCTCGGCAAGATGCTGTTCTGGGACGAACAACTCTCCAGTGGTGACACCGTTTCTTGTGGTACGTGCCACCAACCCGGTGCCGGCGGCAAGGACGGCCGCGCTGGTCTCGCGTCCATCCACCCCGGCCCGGATGGCCTCGTCGGTACGGCCGACGATCGCATGGGATCCCACGGCGTCCTGCGCGCGGACGTGTTCGGCAACTACAAGCCGGATGCGACGTTCGACTTCGAGGAGCAAGCGACCCCCCGCTCGAGCCCCTCGAACCTGATGGCCGCGTACTTCCCCAGTCTGTTCTGGGACGGTCGCGCGACCGGGCAGTTCCTGGACCCCGAGACCGGCGCGCTCGTGATTCCGGCCGGCGGTGCGCTCGAGTCGCAGTCGGTCGGCCCCATCCTGTCCGACGTCGAGATGGCGGACGAGGGGCGAACGTGGAGCGACGTGACGACGAAGCTCGCTGGAGCCAAGCCGCTGGCGCTCGCGTGGGACCTGCCCGCTGATCTGGCGAATGCCCTCTTCGGCAGCCCGACCTATCCGGAACTGTTCCAGGCCGCGTTCGGCACCCCGGACATCACCGCGCGTCGCATCGGCATGGCCCTGGCCACCTACCAGCGCACGTTGGTTCCGAACCAGACGCCGTTCGACAACTTCGCCAACGGCAACGCCGGTGCGCTGACCCCGTTGCAGCAGCAAGGTCTGCAGACCTTCAACTCACCGCAGGCTCGTTGCAACGCGTGCCACGGCGGCACCAACTTCAGCGACGGCCAGTTCCACAACTTGGGCCTGCGACCGATCAGCGAGGACTCGGGTCGGTTCGCGATCACCGGCAACGTGGCGGACCGTGGTCGCTTCAAGACGCCGAGCCTGCGCAACGTCGCGTTGAAGGACGTCTTCTTCCACAACGGGGACACCTCGCTCACCAGCCTCGCGGACGCCGTCAACGTCTACGACAACAGCGGAGGCCCCTTCGCCGACAACCGTGATCCGATCCTGAACGGACTCAACCTGAACCCGATCGACGTCACCCGGATCGTGGCCCTCCTGGACGCGCTCACCGATCCCCGCGTCGCGGCAGAGACGTTCCCCTTCGACCGTCCGAAGATGAACTCCGAGCGCGCACCGGGCCTCGTCGAGAACGTCGGCGGTGCCGTGGCCGGCGCGGGTGGATTCGTCCCGGCGGTCCTCACCGTGGCTCCCGCTCACGTCAACGGACCCGAGTTCCGGGTCGGCCTGAAGGACGCACTCGGCGATGCCCGGGGTTTCGTCGCGTTCCATTTGGGTCAACCGGGCCAGCCGATCCCGACCCCCGGGACCCAGCGCCTGGCGCGATTGAAGACCGCTGGTTCTGGAGCCGGAGGCGGTTATGCCACCTTCCAGGTGGGGCTCCCGGACGATCCCAGCCTCTCCGGAGCGGAATTGTTCGTCCAGTTCTGGGTCCAGGACCACGCCGTGCTCGGCAACGCTTCACTGCCCGTCACGGGATCCTTCGCGAAGAGTGACTCCATTCGGATGACGATCCAGTAGAATCCGTGCATCTCTCTCTCTCGCCGGTCCGGCATCGCTTGCGGTGTCGGGCCGGCACTCGTTGGTCTCCGCATGGACGTCGATCGACGACCTGGGCCATGGCCGACTTCGGTCGTGGGACCCCGCCCAGGAGGCGCTGAGAGCTGGAAACCCTGGGGTGCCACGCTGGAGAAGACCGATCGGCCTCACCGTTCGGCCGCTCGCCCGCGCGGTCGGTCCTCGGGGCTCGCGCCAGGTCGAATCAGCAGCACGTTCCGCTACTTCGGCCCGACCTCGGTCGCCTCTTGGCCTTGCAGGGTCCGCAGTGCCTCCAGCGTCCGACGGAGGAGCTTCGGCTCCGGACCCGGCATGCCTTCCTGGACGGCGATCGCGATCTGCCACTCGTCCTGTGCCCAATGCTCCAGGAGATCCAGCTTCTCCTCGCTCGTCAGCAGCGGATCGCGCAGGACTCCCTCCGGCGATCGATGTCGCACCGCGCCCGCCGCGCGACCGGATGCTCGAGAGCTGGATCGTTGCGGACTGTGCTTGCCGGCAGGGTCGTTGCGTTGAGGTCGAAGGTCGGTCATGTCGTTGCCCAGACGTGGATGCTCGGTTTCGGAGAGGTGATCGCGGCTCGCACGGCCGCCGTCGCGTGATTGCAGGCCCGGAGTCCGTCCCCGAATCGTGGTCGAGCCCGAGTGAGGTTCCAGCTCGATTCGGTTGGCCCAGGTCCGCGTGCGTTTCCGTGCCCTCAGCGCAAGCGCAGGAACGCGATCGCTTCCAGCACGAGCCAGCCCATCGCGAGCGCCCAGCCACTGAATAGAACCAGAAGGAGGGGAACTCCACTCCCTCCACGGACCGGCTCCTGGCTCTCGCCGTGAGCTTCCGTTGCCCGTTCGTCTTTCGTGGTTGGTGACTCCATTCGCACAAGCCCGGTTCACGTCGTACCGGCTCGACTTCGGCGTGAGACCCTGCTCACGCCTCCTTCTGGGGGAAGCAGATCACCGGGGTGGTCGCGTGGCGCATGACTCTCTCCGCCACGCTGCCCATCACGAGCCTGCGAAAGCCTGTTCGTCCATGGGTGGATAGGGCGATGAAGTCCGCATGGGTCTCCTCCGCGAACTTGACGATCGCCTGGGAGACGTCGGTGGCGGCAATGACCTCGGCCTGGACCTGGGAGCCCAGGCTCGTCGCGACGTTCTGGAGGATGTCCTGAGCATCCTTCAATCCTTGCTCGGTGGAGCTGGGTCGGACCGGCACCGTGTACGGAGATCCGTAGGGCAGGGCCGCCAGCTCAGGCACGACGTGCAGGAGGACGATGTTCTTGTCGAGCTCGTTGGCCAGCTTCACCGTCGGTGCGAAGGCGCGTTGGCTCTCTTGGGAATGGTCTGTCGTCAAGACGATGGTGCTCATGGGGCTGTCCTTGTCTGTGGCCGGTGAGGCCGACTCTGGGAGGTTCTGTGTGGGGGGAGTGGGGCGTCGCAAGTGACTGCGGGAGGAGTCCGGGACTAGTTGCTCGCTGCGATCTCATTGAGGAGGTTCTCCTCGGCGAACTTCCAGTGCACGATCTCCCACCACGCGTCGATGTAGCGGTTCCGCTTGTTCTTGTGGTCCAGGTAGTAGGCGTGCTCCCACACGTCGCACGCGAGCAGAGGCCGCTTGCCGGTGCGGAGCGGGCAATCCGCGTCCTTCGTGATCTGGATCTCGAGGCGACCGTCCTCACCTTGGACGAGCCACACCCAGGCGGAACCGAAGGCCGAGAGCGCGGCCTCCTTGAAGCGCGTTCTCAGGGTGTTGAGGTCACCGAAGTCGCGCTCGATCGCGCGCAGGACGAGGCTGCCATCGATGTCCTCCGCCGACGGAGGAGCCATGCTGTTCCAGTAGAAGTTGTGGTTCCACGCTTGCGTCGCATTCTCGAAGATCGGTCCGTGCTGCGTCTGGATCAGGTCCTCGAGCGAATGTCCGGCGAGGCCTGCTTCGTCCACCAAGCTGTTGAGCGTTTCGATGTACTTGCCGTGATACTTCGCGTGATGCACCTGAAGCGACTCCGCGGACATCAGCGGCTCGAGAGCGTTGAGCGGATAGGGGAGGCTCGGCAAATGGTGGACCATGGCGCTGACTCAGCTTTGGAGGGAATCGAGTCCCGAAGGAATCGGCCTTCGAGAGAGGCGGTCGTCGAAAGACCCAGTTCTTGAAGTTGGGAGTGAAAATGGGGTCGCCGCCGTCACGTACGTCGGTGACGCACGGCGACCCCCAAGGAAAGGAGAGGCCCTCTACCCGATGTCAAAGAATCATCCGTTCGCGTCGGACTTGTCTTTGGCAATGGGTTGAATGAGCTTGTAGAAGCCGAATATCCCCTCTACGGCTTTTCGATCCTTGTTGAGGTGCTCGATGTCCGCACGCTTGAGCGTCGGAGCTTTCGCCAGGTCGTCCTTCGTGAGCGTGAGCGCGAAGTGCCCCGGCATGTCCTTCTTCTCCGGAACCTGCCACGTCATGGCGCGCCACGGGATGATGTAGGGGTCGTCCTTGTTGGCGTCGCTGGCAGCGATCACGAACGCGATCGTTCCCTGGTTCGGCTCGAGGATGAGCCCACGCGTGGTGGCGAATCGATCCCGAACGGCCATGACTTCGCTCCCGAGCAGGTTGCTGGCGGCGAGCGTCGTGTGATTCATCCTCGCCGACGCGTTGCGTACCTCGCCCGCGGGCTTGTCCCTGCCCACGGTCACGTCTTCGACGTCCGAGGCCTCGGGCTTGCCGTCCGTCACACGCCCGGGAATGGACGGGAGCTTCTTCGGGTCGTACTCCGGAAGCGCGGTGAACATCGCCATCGTCATGGGCAACACCAAGCGTTGCTCCACATCGTTCCAGGTGAACCGGTCGTACGGCACGAGCCGTGCCGGTTCATCCTTCTTGTCATCCGACCCGACGGCCACGAAGAGGACCTTGCCGGCTCGTCGGTCGATGACGTGGTCGCGCACCACACCCAGACGTTGTTTGTCCTTGTTGGTGATGATCGCCTTGGCGCCGATCGGCGCCCGGACGTAGGTGGGGAGGGGCAATTCCTCCGCTTGCGGTTCTTTCTCTTCCGCGGTCCCCCGTTCGTCCTGTGCCATCAAAGGCGTTGTCGCCAGAACGGCAAGGGCGGGAGCAAAGGAGAGGTACTTGGTGATCTTCATCGTTTTCCTTCTTCTTGGGTTGGGTGGTCGTTCGGACCGGTAGCAACTACGAATTCAGCGGTGGTTGTTGGGTGAGAAGCGTCTGACTTCGAGGTGAGCCGAAACTCATCCGGTTGCAGTGGGCATGCTCAAGGGGTTGGGTCCGTAGGTCGGGTACATGTGGCATGTCGACGTTCCCGCGGCGGTCGACCTGATTCGTTCAGGCCGACCAGGTGCGGGCACAGTGGACTGCGAACAGCGACCTCGAAACCTCGTTCGTTCTTTGCATGCGTTGCTCATGTTCGAAGCGGGAGCAGGACCACGACGGGCTGCCCAACTCACTAAGCCGAACGCGCTTGTGCCCAGCCTGAATTCAGCATGAGAAACAGGTCATGTGCGTGAATTCGCGCGTATGAGCTCGAGTTCATCTGCAACTCACTCCTGCGTCACACGCGTTCGGCTGAATGGTGGGTCGGCACCTTGCCCGTGCTGACGCGAACTCACGCAAGCGCCTCGCGCGAACTCCCCATGAAGCCTCAAGAGGACATCCGAGCCATGAACAACAAGAACGAAGACAGCTTCCGAGATTCCGTCAAGAGCGCCGTCGTCACCGCGATCGATGGTCTCGAGGACATCACCGACGTCACCGTGAACACCGTCAGCGGCATGCTCATCGTCGGCGTGGACCGTGTCCGATTCGCAGGCCAGGAGGCCCGACGCCATGTCGACGATGCCATCCACGGCACCTTGGACGGTGTTCGTGAAGCCGGTGCGTCGATCTCTCAGGCGACTCGGGGGGTGATGATCGGAGTCGTCCGTTCAACCAAGCACTCAGGCTCCGACGCAATGGACACCATTCGTGAAACGTCGCGCGCGCTCGTGCAGCGGGCCTCCGAGATCGGCATCGACGTGGGAGCTGCCGCCAGCGACTCGATCGAGGCCGCGGTGGAGAGCGCGAGGGAGTTGGGCCTCGACCTCGAGGAGGCCGCAACAGTGGCGGCGACCGGTGCCCTCGAAGCGGCCGGCGAACTCGGCAAGCGGGCGGTGGATCAGGTGCGCAAGGTCACGACCGACACGATCGAGGGCATCCAGAACGTCGCCAAGACGGCGTCCCGCAAGGCCGATTGAGGGCCTCGACCGGATCCATCGGGCCAGGACTTCGAGCTGCGGACGTTCCGCAGCGCCCCTCGCTCAGATCTCGAAACTCGCCGCCGCGTGATCCCAGGAACTCGCGTAGCGCCCTCGCACGCGCAGCCCTGCCGGCGCCCCACCCCACGGAATCACCATGAACTTGATCGAACTTCTCATCCTCTTGATCGTGGCCGGAGTCTGCGGCTCCATCGGCCAGGCGCTCGCCGGCTTCTCCCGGGGCGGCTGCTTGACGTCGATCGCCACCGGCTTCATCGGAGCCCTCGTCGGTCTGTGGATCGCTCGCACGATCGAGCTGCCCGAACTCTTGCCCGTGACGATCGGGGAAGCGACGTTCCCGATCCTATGGTCGATCATCGGTTCGACCGCTCTCGTCGGAATCCTCGGTTGGTGGACGCGGAACAGGCCCACGGAATCGTAGCGCAGCGCTCCGCGACGACCCTGCACCACAGGGCGAGTGGGTCCAGGACTCCGAGGTTGACCGTGATGGTCCCCCGTACGTGGGCATCGACAAGTACCCTGGTCGCGGCGCGATCGGCGCCAGGACGCCTCGGGCAAACGCATGAACAACCACAATCGGATCGGCGCCGCAGGCCTCGCGCTCCTCGCGACGAGTTCGTGTGCCCTTTGGAACCCGGCGCCCGAACGCGATCGTTCCGGGTCCTTGCCGGAAGCAGCGGTCGACGGCGCTCCACAGTCCATCTCTCCCGGTGGCTCCAACGTGGCGCCGGGCAGCGCGTGGCCTCCGTTCCTGCGTAGCGAGGCTCTCCTGGGCATCGAGGTGACGGACCCCGATGGCGTGTCCGTCGGCGCGGTCAGCGACCTGTTGCTGGATCCGGACTCGGGGAACGTGGTGGGCGTCGCAGCGATCCTCCATCAGCCCGATGGCGTCGAGCGGCCGATCGTCGCCGCGTACGGTGCGCTCACCTGGGCAGCGCGCGGCAACTCGACCACGACGTTGATCCTGACCTTCACGCCGGACCATCTCGTGCAACGCGCATCCTTGTTCGCCGGTCAAGACCTCACGAAGGTGGCTGGCGAGGTCACCGCGATCGAGTTCCTGGACGACGAGGCCGGTCATGCGATCGTGCTCAAGCTTCACGACCAGGAGAATCTTCTGCATCGCGTGTTGCTGGAACCTGCGCTGCTGATTCGGCAACTCTTGCCTGCCGTCGAGGTCGGGCAGCTCCTGACGGCCGAGGGGGTTCTCACCCGCGATGCCTCCGGAAAACTGCTGGTCGCGAGCGCCCTCTCGAGGGGCGGCGAGACCCTCAACCTGCGGGATCCTTCCGGCGAGCTTCGTTGGAGCGCCCTGACGGAGCGCTCGATTCCCGGAGACAGCCTCAAGGGTCGGACGATCATCACCGCCGACGGCTCAACGTTGGAGATCCGCGGTTGGCTCCTGGACCGGGCCAGCGGTGCAGCCGCATTCGTGAGGTTGGACGTGGACGGCGTCGAGCGCGCGCTCCCATGGGCGGAACTCCTACGCGATGGAGCTACCGGCGCATGGGCGGTCCGGGCCGAGCGGTCCGCGCTCGTCGACCTCCCGGCCATCGCGCGCGACGGCCAGCTCGTCGACGGTCTATGACGGAGCTGCGTCCGGATCGAACATGGGCAGGTGGACCACGAAGGAACAGCCCGCTCCCTCATGGTTGTGAACCGAGATCGTTCCGCCGTGCAGCTGAACGATCCCGTGGGCGATCGCCAGGCCGAGCCCCATGCCATCCCGGCGTTCGCTCGCCTTGGGAACCTGGACGAAACGCTCGAAGATGTGTTCCCGATACGCTTCGGGGATTCCGGGCCCCTGGTCGCGGACGACGAACTGAATCGTGTCCTCCATGTAGTGGGCTTCGAGAGCGACCTCGCCGCCAGCAGGCGAGTGGCTGATCGCGTTGTGTACGAGGTTCTCCACCATCGTCTGGAGGAGCTCGGCATCTCCCCGCAGCGGAAACTCCGGATCCTCGGCATCGGTGCTGCCCAGGCTGGGAATGAGCCGAACCTGATTCTGCTCAGCGATCTCCTTGCAGCTCTGGATGCAGCCGAGAACGATGTCGATCGTGGACACGGGCTCGCGCAGGAGCCGGCCGGACGGGTTCGCGCGGGCCAGGACCAGGAAGCTCTCCACGACCTTGCCGAGGCGCTTCAACTGCAGTTCTGCTTTCTTCACGAACGCGTAGCTCTTGTCGAGCGTGCGCTCCCCCAACTGCGTGACCTGAGCCTGCGTGAGCAGGACGGCCACGGGGGTCCGCAGCTCGTGCGACACGTTGCTGATGAACTGATCTTGGGCTTTGTAGCCCACCTCGAGTCGTTCCAGAGCGGAGTTCAACTCCTCCTCGAGTCGCTTGATCTCGCTGTCCGTGGACGGAACATCGATGCGTTCGCTCAGGCTGGTGGGGGACACGCCTTGGGCAGCCTTCGAGAGCTGCCGAATGGGCGCAACGGCTCGACCTGCGATGATCCAGGCCGCGATCAAGGCCGCGATGACACCGACCGGGACACCCAACACCACCAGGTCGAGGAAGGGACCGAGGAAGCGCTCCAGGGTTCTGTCCTGGGTCGCGGCTTGGAAGTAGTAGAGGTCGTCACCATGTCGGAACGGAAGCGTGATGAACCGCAGGCTCTGCGCGTTGCCGGTGAGCGTCTCGGCGCGCTCGGCTCCGATCTTGGTGTGAACGCCACCGACCGGGCCGGCCGGCACGACTTCCCATGCCGAGAAGGGCAGCGTGCCGATCTCGGTGACCCCGGACGAGGCCATCACTTCACCCGCTTCGTTCCGGATCGCGAAGAGCACGAAGTCCGCGCCGTTCGGCTCGAGGGCTTCGATGTTGCCCTCGGTCCACTCGCCCTCCGCCGCGAGGACGTTGTCGACCATCGCTTCGGCCGAGAGCGTCTGCGCGTTGTCGAGCGAGTTCTCGATGAACCCGCGGCGGAAGTACACGATGGCGCCGACGAGGGTCGTCTGGATGAGGAAGAAGACCAGGACGAACCAAGCGGCCAGCTTGAATCGCAGAGAATGAGCCCGATGAGGCATGACGCTGGGCGGGACCCTATTCGTCCTCCGCTTCGCCCAACCGGTATCCCATGCCGACGACCGTGTGGATCAACGGGCGATCGAAGTCCCGGTCCACCTTCTTGCGCAACGACGAGATGCAGACATCGATGACGTTGCTGGAGGGCTCGAAGTTGATGTCCCACACCTTCTGCGCGATGGTGATGCGGTCCACGACGCGATCGCGGTTGCGCATGAAGAACTCGAGCAGAGCGAACTCCTTGGCCGAGAGCTTGACCTTGTGGCCGTCGCGGGAGACGCGTCGCTTCAGGAGGTCGAGCTCGACTCCACCGAACTCCAACTTCGTCGATTCGCTGGCCTGACCGCGGCGCAGCAGCGCGCGAATGTGGGCCAGCAGCTCGTCGAACTCGAACGGTTTGGTCAGGTAGTCATCGGCTCCGGCGTCCAGCCCGGAGATCTTCTGGTCCGTGCTCGAGAGCGCCGTGAGCATCAGGATGTAGGAGGTCACCCCTCGACGCCGCAGGTTGCGGCAGACCTCGACACCGTCCCGGTCGGGCAGCATCACGTCGAGCAGGATCAGGTCGTAGGGCTCGCTGGCAGCCAGCTCCTCGCCCTCCATCCCCTTGTGGGCGACGTCGACGCTGTAGCCGTTCTCCTTCAGGCCTTGCCGGATGGCCGAGGCCATGTCCGGATTGTCTTCGACGACGAGGACGCGCATGGTGCTTGGAGGTTCGTCGGGCCATCCGTTCGCCATGACGGCGGTTGGATGGCCCGTGGGGTTCTCAGGGCATCGGAACGTCGCCGGACGGCCACAGCCACATGAAGATCGCACCGGTGACCAGGCCGTACACGAGCGCGTCGAAGAGCTCCATCATCGTCGAGCGGATCGAGCGTCCGAACCAGATCGGACCCCAGCCCAGCGCTGCGCCGAACGAGAGGAACGCCACCGTCGCGGTCATGCGGAAGACGTCCGGGTCGCCAACCGTCAAGCCGATCGTGGCGACGTAGGCGACGCAGATCGTGACGAGCAGGTTGTAGATCGTCGACTTGATCATCGACTGCGGGATGTTCGGCGGACCGTCCGGCATCAGGACCAGGAAGCCCTTCGGTCCCTTGCTGTACTTCTCCATCCAGACGGGATCCTTCATGGCCGACGGGTCCCCGCAGTGCGGGAAGTTGTACTGACCAGGTCTCAGTTTCTGATCGCCGAGGGTCTTGATGAGACCGTCCTCGTCGGTGGTCCGTGCCCAGTCCTTGCGGTGATGGGGGAAGACCATCCACACCAGGAAACTGATGAAGAACACGGCCACGGTGGACAGGACGATCGGCATCCAGAGATCGATGAGTTGGACCAAGACGGGTTCTCCTCTTGCGTTGGGGGTGGTGATGCGATGCGTGAAATCGACGATCGCAGGGTGGGCAGGGTTGGAGTCGGTTGGTGCGGGGTGGCGGTCTTGCGCGTTCTTCCCGGGTGGGCTCAGTCCGCCTGGATCTTGGAGTGCAGGATGTCGAGCAGCGGTTCGAGCTTGCCGTCCTTCATGCGCCAGACGCGGTCGCGCAGGCGTCCGTCCTTCTGGAAGTCGAGGCGCTCCACGTATTCGGTGACCTGGTCGCCCTCGAAGCCCTTCTGGATGAGTTCGATCCCGCCTTCAGGGAGTTCACGCAGGTCGCCTTCGAAGACCCCGCCCCAGGTCGTGAGCGCGAGGTAGTGCAGCGTCTTGCTCCTCGGGTGGGCGTAGAAGTACGCATCCAGTTGGAGCGAGCGTTCCTCGGTCTCGGTCGCCGGCTTGTACGCGTGCGCGTAGATCGCATCCGACCCAGGAACCCAGGCGAAGTCGGTCTCGGCCGCGAACGAGTTGCCCGCATCCCCCTCAGCCTTGGCTTCCCACGAGTGCCCGACCAGGGCGGACAGTCCATGCAGGGCCTTGGACGGCTGAACGGCGTTCTTCGCCGTTCGGGCCGCGATGGGGGACAGTTCCTTCGAACGGACGTAGTCGCTCTCGCGAACCGGTGAGACGCCCGCGTCCGTGTGCGCGTACATCGTCTCGTGGAACTTGTCCGCGCCGTCGAACGTCCAGCGCTCGCTCATCTGGAGCGTGTCGGAATCGGTGTGGAACTGGAACGTCAACTCGACCTGATCCCCGTCGATCTTCATCACGCCGTCCATGTGACGTTGGTTCGCCAGGAGGCCTTTCAGCACGAACTCCTGGCGGCCCGGATGCCAGTAGAGGAGATGAACACCGTTGGGCGGCTCGACCAGTGAATCCGGTCGGTAGGACAGAATCCGCATCGAGTGTTGCCCGGGTCCCCAATTCCACGTCTGCACCAGCTTCTGGCCGTCCGGATAGGTGACGCGCCACTCACCGCCGGCCATGCGCGCCCAGGCCTGCATCGGGGACGCCGACTTCTCGGCCTTCACGTCGACGACCTCGGGCGCCCGTTCGGGCCGGGCGTCGTCCTGGGCCGAAGCCCAAGCGAGCGGGGTGGCGACGATGGAAAGAGCGAGGAGCGCGTGGAGAGTTCGCATGACCAGGGAGCGGGGTCGGGTGGCGGGGGCACGATCCTGATGGGATCGTCGTCCGCAGCATGGTACGTGGATGGGGCACCGATCACGGCGGACACTGGCCTAGCTCGCTCCGCAAACCTCCCCAACCCCGCCTAGGCGGCCCAGGATGGCGATTGCGGCAGCTCCTTCCATCGCCACGGAAAGATGCGCCACGTCAAGAATTCCTCCATCGTCGCAGCGGCGGAATGAGCTCCCGCCCATTGCCCCGGACTCTGCTCCGGTCGGTCCCGATTGAACCTGCGACGCACGTAGTTCTTCCATGCGATGAACAGCCCCAAGTGCAGCGTTAAACGCTGCCTCATCTTCGAAGCGCCCCAGTTCCGCCGCACCAGCCGCGAGACTCCATCGCGGAACATCGCAAGCGTGTGATTGATCGGGAAGAGCGGATTCCGTGTCGTCCGAGGCGCGGTACTGATCGTCGTCTCGTGCCGAATCGGAAG
>JAJDEX010000241.1 GCA_029259575.1 Planctomycetota bacterium
GCGCATCTTCCTCGACAACATCGAGAACATGCAGACGAGCTACGTGACCCAGGGCATGAAGACGAGCCAGGTCACGCTGCGCGCGGGCTGCAACGACTTCGGCGGGACGATGCTCGAGGAGAACGTCGTCAGCGCCGCCGGTTGCGCCAACCTCGAGTCGATCCAACAGATCGAGCGCCAGATCACGAACGCAGGATTCACGCCGCTGCAACGCAACAGCTGGTACGGCATCGTCGATGAGCGCCACACGGGCATCACGTTCCCGCAGAACCGCGAGCAGGCCGCGACGCATGCCGCCGCTCCCAGCGAGATGCGCGCCGCCGCGTGCGCCGCGAAGGATGCGATCCGATGAGCGCCCTGTCCCCCGCCACCGACATCGACCGCATCCGCGCGCGTTGCGCCGCCACGGGCCTGGGCGACATCGCCGACAAGGTCTTCGCAGGCGAACGCCTCAGTCGCGAGGACGGCGTGCGCCTCTACCGTGCGCGTGATCCGTTCGCCGTCGGCATGCTGGCCAACCACGTGCGCGAACGCATGCACGGCGACCTGGCGTACTTCAACGTCAACCAGCACATCAACTACACGAACGTCTGCAACAAGCTCTGCCGCTTCTGCGCGTTCCAGCGACTTCCCGGCCAGGAAGGCGCGTACGTGATGACGCCCGACGAGGTCGCGACGAAGATCCGCGAGCAGCTGAGTGAGCCAGTCACCGAGGTGCACATGGTCGCCGGCATCTATCCCAAGCTGCCGTACTCGTACTACCTCGACATCGTGCGCGCCGCCAAGGCCGTACGCCCCGACATCCACGTCAAGGGGTTCACGATGATCGAGCTGATGCAGATCGCCAAGCGCGCCAAGAAGCCGTTGGCCGAGGTCTTGCCCGAGCTGATCGAGGCCGGGCTCGGCTCGTGTCCGGGCGGCGGTGCCGAGATCTTCGCGGACCGCGTACACGAGGAGGGTTATCACCTCAAGAACACCGGTCAGCAGTGGATCGACACGGCGCGCACCGTGCACCAGGCCGGCCTGAAGTCGAACTGCACGATGCTGCACGGGCACATCGAGACCATCGAGGAGCGCATCGACCATCTGGACAAGCTGCGCCTCCTGCAGGACGAAACGGGCGGATTGCAGACGTACATCCCGCTGTCGTTCCACCCCGAGAACACCGAGTGGTCGCACCTTCCGGGCCCCACGGCCCTGGACGAACTGCGCGAACTCGCCGTCGGGCGGTTGATGCTCGACAACGTGCCGCACATCAAGGCGTACTGGATCATGCTCACGATTCCGGTCGCTCAGCTGGCGCTGACCTGGGGCGCGGACGACGTCGACGGCACGGTCGTCGAAGAGAAGATCTATCACGACGCGGGTGCTTCGACGCCCCAGCGCGTCGCGCGCGCCGAGCTCGTCCAGTGGATCCGCGATGCGGGCCGGGTCCCGGTGGAACGCGACACGGTCTACAACGTCGTCTGGTCCGCGGACGAATCGCTCGCAACGGTCGGCGAAGCGGCTCCGGTCGCGCGCGGCTGAGTCACGATCGACCGTTCGGAATACCCGCAATTCGAGTCGCCGCGGTCGCGGTTCGCGCTCGGCTCGGGTTTCTCCTCCCAATCACTTGGTAACCGGCTACGCGGTCTCGAACCGGATCACGAGCAACACGGAGGAGCACGTGAGCGTGGACCGAAGGGTCCAATCCGAGCCGGATCTCGACGCAACGAAACGCTACGGTTCGATGAACCGAGTTCAAAACTTCGAGTCGTTCACTCCATGTCCAGAAGGTCTCGGAATTGGACTCCGATTTGGACATCGCTACGTCCAATTCTCTCGTGCGCAGCGCCCGTATGATTCGCCGCATGAGAGACATCGAGATCGGGGTGATCTCCGACACGCACGATCTGTTGCGTCCGGAGGCGATCCTGGCGCTAGAGGGCGTCGACGTCATCGTGCACGCGGGAGATGTGTGCACGCCGGGAGTCCTCGCTGGTCTCGAGGAGATCGCCCCGGTGCACGCCGTGCGCGGCAACAACGACCGTGGCAACTGGGCGCTGGCCCTTCCCGAGTCCAAGACGCTCGAACTCGGCGGACTCACGCTGCACGTTCGGCACCAGCTGCATGGGCTCGATCTCGACCCCGAAGGCGCGGGACTCGGTATGGTGATTTCGGGTCATTCGCACCGGCCCAAGACCGCCGAACGTAGCGGTGTGATCTACCTGGATCCGGGCAGCGCTGGACCTCGTCGTGGGTCCTTGCCCGTTTGCATCGCGCGCGTGACCGTCGATGCTGATGGCGTGACGCCGCGCCTGATCGTCCTGGAAGCCTAGGATTCCGGATCCGCGTCGGCCGCTGATCCACGTACGAGCGCGACCAGCACCAGGACGTTCGCCACGGCCAGCGCGCCGGATCCCGTGTAGACGTCGTACGAGTCCACGAAGGCCATGGGCACGACGCTCGCGAGCGCGGCGGAGGCCAGGACCAGTCCGCCATCGAGCCGATCGCACCGGGTCCTCCACGCGACGAGTTGTACGAAGGGCAAGTGCACGAAGTAGTGCGGCCAACCGGGCGGCAGGGCCAGCAGCAAGCCGCAAGTGAGGATCGCGAACGCGCGCGCGGTGTCGAGTTCGCCAGCGCGTCGGGCTACGCGCTGTCCGCACCAGACGGCACCGGCGAAGCCCAGCAACGCCAACGCTTGCAGCCAACGACCCGCGTCCTCGAGACCGGTCCACCGTCCCAGGACCTGGGCCAGGTCCTGCCTGTTCGGCGAACCGTCCCACGCGCCCTGAAGGTTCGCTTCGACCTGGTCGAACGAGAAGTCGTAGATGTCCACCGTGAACGCCAGGCCGAACACGAGCAACGGCACGCCCACCGCGAACACCAGTCCCACCGCGCCCGCGCTCAGCAGAGGCCGCACCTGTCGACGCATCGGGAAGATCAGAGCCAAGGCCCACGGGAAGAACTTGATCGCACCCGCGAGGCCGAGCACACAGGCCGCGCGATGCACGCGGCCCCGCTGCAGGAAACCGACCGCCAACAACGCCAACGCCCAGAGCGGTGTGCTGACCTGGCCCCAG
>JAJDEX010000242.1 GCA_029259575.1 Planctomycetota bacterium
CGAGTCCGGCGAACGCGCGACGTCTGGGCAGGCGTGCATCGAGTGCGGTGTCGGGGTTCAGCGACTGGCTGAGGGCCTCGGCGCGCTGGACCAAGCTCTCGATCAACGGACGTGCCTGGGATCCCTCGGCCTTCGGTGCGAGCTGCACGGCGCTGACCAGGAGGTCCTCGGAGTGGTCGGTCTCGCGCTCCAACAAGATGGCGAGTCCCGCGCGATCGGGCACGCGTTGCAGACGCGCCCACAGTTCGCGCCGGAACAACCACAGCGGCAGGATCACCAGGATCGCGGTGTTCACGATGCGCACGCCGGCCGGCAAGTGCATCCAGCGATCACCCAAGTAGGAGAGCAGGAGCCAAGCGGCCGCCGCCATGAGAATGGTCCCCAAGCCATGCCACCAGACGAGCCGCACGAGGCGGGTCTTGAAGCGGCGCAGCAGGTCGTCGAGGCGGGGTGTGGCGAGGCTCACGTGAGTCGTCGTTCGAGGTGTGTGGAGTGGGGGGGCGAAGGCGGCGCCGGTCTAGCGCTGGAAGATCGGCAGCAAGCTGTACGGGATCTCGAGGATCAAGCAGGCCATCGCCGTTCCGAGCGCATCGCCCGGACCGATCTCGTTGCGCCAACGGCCGTCGACCTCCTGCTGGCGCAGCAGGTATGCGCGCAGCTTGGTGAAGTAGCGTTGCCAGTGGTCGCCGCCGACCGTGTACATGGCTTGCACGCCGTAGTAGTGGCCGTACCAGAAGAAGTAGTGACCGTTCGGGCCGTTGTGGCGGTTCTGCAGGTCGACCTCGGCCTCCAGGAACTCGACGCCCTTGGCGATCATCTCGTTCGAATAGATGCCCAGCCCGTGCAACGCGGTGACGCCCGCCGCGGTCAGCGGAAAGCTGGAACGCGAATGGTCGTCCTTCTGGTAGCGGAACGTGCCGAGGTCCGAGCGGTACCCGAAGTTGGACGGGGCGCTCTCGTTGCGCGACACGGCGGAGTCCACCACGTAGGCGAGCGCCGCGTCGATCACGGATTTGGGCACGCGGATGCCGATGTTGCGCGCGGCGCGCAGCGCCAGAACTTGGCATACGACGATCGACATGTCCGACTCGCTGGCCAGCGGCGCGTAGCGCCAGCCGCCTTCGTCGTTCTGGCAACGCACGATGAAGTCGACGGCGCGCTGCAATTTGGAGCGCACGTCCTCGCGGTGCGTCATGCCGTAGATCTCGGCCAGGAACAACGTCGCGAACGCGTGGCTGTACATGCGCGTGCCGGCGTAGGTGACGTAGCCGTCCTCCTGGACGCACGACAGCACGAAGTCGAGGCAGCGGTCGACGTTGTCGCCATACTCGCCGCGGCCGGGCACGTGTCCACCGGCCAGGAACGCCATGCCCGCCAACGCGGTGACGCCGACGTGCGGCTGCTCGGGTTTGGTGACGCGGTAGTTGCTGTTCAGCTTGAAGCCGACGTCCGCTTTCCACGCGCCGTTCTTCAGCTGGTGGTTCGCGAGCCAGACGAGGCCGCGGTCGACGGCTTGTTCTTGCTCGCGCGTGATCTCGACCAGCGGCCCGTCGGGCTCGTCGTCGAAGCCTTCGACCAGGTTCAGGATCGGCTCGGGCTCGCGCAGGGCTGCCGCGGTCGGTTCCGTCGCGCCGGGCAGGAGGCCGGGCAGCAGGCCGGGCACGATGGCGAGGGCCAGGCCGGCCGTCGCCGTGAGGGTGAATCCATGCATCAGGGTCGTTCTCATTTCCACAGCTCCGCGCGGTCCTGGCCGCAGACCAGGAGGTAGTTCCCCAGAGGGACGAGGTCCCCCTGCTTGTAGGTTCCCGATTCGATCACTTGGCGGTACTGGATGCGACCTTTGGCCAGATCCAGGTACCTCAGTTCGAGGTCCCGGTCGCCTCCCTGGGGCATCCGTTGGGGGATGAGCCAGGCGACGTGATCCTCGCCGACGACGGGACGCGCCATCTCGGAGGCGTTGCTGATCCAGTCGGTGACCTCGAGCGACGAGGTCCAGGCGCGTCCACGATCCAGGTGGACGGCGATGATCTGCATGCGATCGCGCGCGGTGCAGAAGACCCAGGGTTGGTCCAGCACGACGTTCGACGAAGCGCGCAGCCCGACCAGCTTGCCGATCCCCGGCAGGTTGGCCAGCGGCGTCAAGGCGAGGCGCCCGCGATCGACGTCGAGGGCGCGGAGCTCCAGGTCGTCGTCGCCACTTTGATCCGGCCGCACCATGGCGAGCCACGTGCGGTCCTCGTAACGGAGCACATGCAACAGGTCGGCGCTGTTCGGACCGGAGGACAGCGGCAGGCGCCAGGCCTGTTTGCCGTCCATCAGGTCGTACGCGAGGACGTGGTTGAGCGCCGGTTTCCCGATGCGTTTGAAGTAGGGGAGGATGAAGCGCCCTCCCTCGATCCACGAACCCAGCGCGCTGCGCAAGGTCATCTGGTCGACGGGGAACGACGACAGCTTCGCACCGGTGAACAGATCGAAGACCTGCCCCTTGCCGTCGAGCTCGGGCAGCACCACGCAGTAGCCGTCACCCAGAACGGGGCCCGGCCGGTAGTACAGCCCGTCGAACTCGAGGCGCCACAGTTCGACGCCGTGTTCGGCGTCCAGCGCGGTCAACAGGAACGGTCCGGTGTCGTCCTGGCGCACGACCGTGACGACCACGCCTTGGTCGGCGAACACGGCGGCGTCGGAGCCCGGCAGATCGGGGTCCCAGCTCCACAGGAGCGCACCGTCGACGGCGCGCAGGGTCTTGACGCTGGAGCCCCGTGCCTGGTGCACGCGACCTCGCGTCATGGCGAGGCGCGGTCGATCTCGACGGCGGATGTTCGATCGCTCGAGCGGTTTGAACCAAGGGTTGTCGGCGAGCGGGTCGTCCATGCGGAAACCTCGCAACGAATCCGTACCCTCCACGACCTGCATCCACGGCTCGCGCGCGTTGCCCGGCGGCACGCGCAGGGCTCCTTGGAACGCCTCGCCGAAGGAGCGGTCCATCTCGGGCGCCTGCGCCTGGAACGAGACCGGCGGCGGGGGCGGGGACGGGTCCAGCGCCCACTGCGTGGCCCAGTCCCGCAGCAACTTCGGCGGATCGTCCAGCAGCGCCACGCGTGCGGTCGGATGCAGTTCGGCCAATCGCCGGCTCAAGCCTGCGCGCAGCTCCTGGTTGCCCGACGCTCCCAGCGCATCGGCGAGACGCGTCAGGCTCTGCAGCGCCCGTTCGCTCGCGTCGACCGGGCTCCAGGAGTTGGACAGTTCGCCCAGCACGATCGAAACGACCAGAGCCGCATCACCTTGGGTCATCGCCAACTCGAGGCGCGCGTCGTTGGCGCGGCCCGCTGCGCGCGTGTGCGGCCAGCGTTGCGCGATGCGCCGCAGGCCCGGTTCGTCCCCGCTGCGACGGGCCAGTTCGAGGGCCTCGCGCGCTTGCGTCTCGTAGACCTCGAAGCCCTCGTCGCGGCCGGTGTGCAGCATCTCGCCGATCCGATCGGTGGCCCATTCTCCGACGGTGCCCGCGAACAGCGGTTCGTCCGGGAAGGACTCGAGGATGGCGAACAGGTCCTGGAACTCGGTGGCCGTGCCGCGCGGGGTCTGCAAGGCGCGGTGCGCTTCGGAGCGTTCGACGCGCACGAACAGCGGCATCGCGATGAACTTGCGCTCGCCGCTGGCCAAAGGATCGAGCAGGGTCTCTTCGGGAACCAAGCGCCCCTGCCACAGACCCGCGCCCGGACGACCCTCGATCGAGCACCAGAAGCGGATGCCCGAGAACTCCTCGAGCAAGCGGTCCAGCGTCGCCATGCGCGCGCCCGCGTCCGTCGTGCGCTGGATCTCCTGGAGCACCAACATGGTCTCGGCGCGGTCCAGGGCCAGGGGGGCCAGCTCGAGGGCCTCTTTCAGCGCGTTCTCCGCAGCGCGTGGGTCGACCGCCAGACGCGCGGCGGTCGCCTGTTCCCGCAGAACGCGATACAAGGGAGCCGCCAGGATCTCGAAGCCGGGGCGCTCGAGGTTCTCCTGGAGCAGTTCGCGGGCCTGGCGCAGGTAGCGCTTCGCTTCGGCTTGACCCGACGGCGTGTCGGCGCGCATGCGGGTCGAGACGCCGGCCTGCATCAGCACCAACGCGAGATCGCGCACGGGACCGGGCGCATCGGGGTCCTCGCGGACCGCCTCGCGCGCACGGCTGACCATGGTCTTCCACTCGAACCAGCCCATGATCCGGTGAGCGCTGAGCGTGAAGAGCGCGTCCTCACCGACCAGCAGGTTACCGTTCGCGTCCGAGGGCAGGTCGAAGGCCTCCTCGATCTGGCGTCCGCTGCGCGTCTCCAGGATCGTGATGCGATTGCCACCCGGGACGTAGACGCGATCGCGCGTCAGGACCGGCCAGCCACCGACCTGGGCCGACATGCGCGAGGACCGGTCCGGGTGGAACCAGGCCACGTTCGACGGTGCGGCGCGGCGCAGGCTGCCGGTCGCCTGGAAGCACACCATGCGCGTGCCCTCCAGGTAGACGCGGTTCCCGATCACGCCGACCAGGCGCCGGATCGCATCCACTTCGAGGTTGCCCAGGCGCTTGGACAGTTCGGCGTGGTGCAGCGACCAGATCATCGCGCCCGTGTCCAGGTCCAGCCCGATCAGGTGATCGGAGTCCTCGGGCGCGGCGACGATGGCACCGTCCTCGATCGCGGGCGGCGCGTTGTGCCAGACGGTGTCCAGCTGGCTGGCGCGGTAGTGGTAGCCGGGCTCGATCGCGATCTGATCGTAGAGCGTCTCCCACTCGGGCGTGCCGGTCAGGAGGTCCAAGCAGATGAGCGTGCCGAGCTGGGTCAGGACGACGGCGCGGTCCCCGTGGACGACGATCGGCGGAGCGGAGAACTCCTTCAACGGTCGTCCGAACATGTTCATCTCGCGCTGGCCGCTGATGACCGGCGTGTGCCAGAGCTCGGCGCCCGTCTCCAGGTCGAAGCAGCCGACGTGGAACTCGATGCGACCCGCGAGGCGCGCCATGGGGACGAGGACGCGGTCGCCCACGATCGTCGGCGGACCGACGACGGACGTGCGTTCGGAGAAGGTTCCGCCGTCCCCCGCCCAGCCCTTCGGCGGCAGGTGGCCCCAGAGCTTCCGTCCGGTGCCCGCGTCGAACGCGAACAAACGGCGCTCCGGCTTCACGCGCATGATCTCGAGCTCGCGATAGTCCTGTTCGGAGTCGACCTCGACCGGCAACTGCAGGGCAGCCACGACGATGCCGTTCGCGACGGCGGGTGCGAACAGGCCCTGTTCGTCGTCGATCATGCGCGCCAGCTGGTCGCGCGGCCCGCGTGCACGGATGAAGTGGTCCCAGGTCGAGAGGTGCGGCTCGAAGATGTTCGGGCTGGAGTTCCACAAGACCTCGCCCGTCCACGCGCCGACCGCGAAGACCTCGCGGGTCGTCGTCACGAACAAGCGCTGGCCTTCGCGCGCGGCGAAGAGGCGGTAGGGGTTCTGTTCCGAGCGACTTCGCAGGTCCTTGAGCGGGTTGGACGGGAGCGCGACCGGAGTCGGCCAGGCGTCCTGTTCGGGGCGGACCGGCTTGCCCACGTCCAGCGTTCCCGCCAGCGCCGTGCGGAACGGCGTGACGTTGCCGCGGCGCTCGTCCATGCGTTGACGATTCTGGAGCTGAGCGTCGCGCGCGCGGGCGCCGGCCAGCAACGGCGCCAGGCTCTCGTCCACCTTGGCCGCTTCGGTCAGTCCGGCGAGCAGGGTCGACCACGCGTTGTCGGTGTGGGGGAGGCTCGGCAGGTCCAGTCCGTGGGCGAGCGCGCGCGCCCAGGCGTTGCGCGCCATGTCCACGGAACCTCGCTCGAGTTCCAGGTCGCCCAGCGCGAACCAGGCCTGTCCGGCCGCGTGGCACAGCGGCCAACGGCGGGCCACCTCGACGAGTGCGCCGAGGTCGAGGTCGGCGAGCGCACGTTGCAGTGCGGCGGCCGCGGGCTTGTCGTAGCGCTGGCTGTAGAGCGAGCGCGCTTGCGGCGGCAGGACGTGCAGTTGCGTGTTGGCCCAGTTCGCTGCGCCGACGTGCACCGGTCGCTCGGAGACGCGCGGACCTTGGCCCGGGAACGTTGCGCCCAGGACCTCGGCGCGGTGGTCCTCGATCAACGTCTGCAGCGTCGAGATCGCCTCGCTCCAGCGCTCGGTGGCGAGGTGGTCCTGGGCCTCCTCGACCAACGTGCGCGCGAGCGCGGTGTCGTAGATGTGGAAGGCGCGACCGTCGAGGCCGGGCTCTTCGTCCTGGGACGCGGCGGCGGTCGTCGTGAACCACCCCAGCACCAGGATCGCCAGCAGAGCCGACCGCGCGGACGGTCCGAGCCGAACGGTCCAGCGCGAGACGTGGGAGTCCCTTCGGCGGGCTGCGATGCGGCGGAGGTCGGTCATCTTCGTGGACGCGGGCTCCCACGCGGGGAGTCGGTCGGTTCGTGGCGGCGCGGTGGCCTGGTCGTGTTCGCCCCCAGGCCGCTGGGACCCACAGGCATGTCATGTCTCTCGGCCTGGTGCGCCCACGGACAGGAGTCCTAGGCACCCGGTGGCCGGGAGTTGTCAGATCAACTCGTAGCGCTTGCGCAGGATCCACTCCAGGGAGAGCAGGCCCAGCGCCAGGAGAAGGGTGCCCCAGTGGTCCCAGGCGTCCTCCAGGCGGGATGCGAGGGGCTCGCGCCGCTCCTCCTCGCCCGGAAATTCGTCCATCAGGGCGTTCAGATCCTGGAGCAGGAACGACTTGCCGCCCGTGCGTGCCGCGAGGGCGACCATGGCCTGGGGATCCGGGGACGGGTCAGCGCTCTCACGCGAAGGCAGCACGACCTCGAACTCGGACGAGGCGAGCGTCTCGCCCGCTTGTTCGATCCACGCGTTCCAGGTGCCGGGGCGACCGGCACTCAGGCTGGCGCGGTAGACGCCGGGACGGCCGGGCGATGACTCGAGAACGACCGTGCGCTCCTCGCCATCGGGGTCGGCGATGCGCACCTCTTGGGACTCGGCGCTGCTGGGGCGGAAGTCCTCGTCCAGCACGCGCGCTTCCAGCGTGACGCGTTGGTCGAGCGTGTATTCGCTGCGCAGAGGCTCGAGTTGATAGCGACGATCGCCGCCCTTCAAGCGTCCGAGCGCGAGCCAGCGCATCGTGTTGCGCCAGAAGCGTTCGTGGTAGCGGTGTTCGAATCGGAACTGCCAGCGGTGCGTCTCGTCCAGCGCCAGGAACATCGTGCGACCCGACGGGTAGTAGCCGACGACCAGCAGCGGGTCGCGTTCGTCGCCACCGGACAGCGAGGACTCGGGGTGACGCAACAGGACCTGCGCGCCGGGCTTCGCACCGAGCGTCGGCTGGTACCAGAAGAAGCCGCGCAGTCCGCCGGGGTCTTCCCACAGGCGTCGGTTCACGTCGGGGTCGGGGTGCAGGCGCACGATCTCGTGCGGCGCGACCGGGTCCTCGAGGATCGGTCGCAGACTGCGGCTGGTGTCGACCGCGAAGGAGAGCGAGCCGGTGCTGTCGAGCTTGACCGGCAAGAGCTTCGCGAACTCGGTGCCGGCGACGGACTTGACCATGTCGTACTCGCCCGAGATCACGCACAGCCCGCCGCCGCGTTCGACGAACTCGAACAGGCTCTGCACGAATTCCTCGCCCTGGCTCGGGTCGGGGGAGACCGAGTACGGATTCACGTCGCCGAGGATGATGACGTCGTAGTTGTTCAGCAACTCCTCGCGCGCGGTCGGCACGCGCTTCAACCGATCCATGCCGCGCGTCGCTTCCTGGGGGAAGTCGGGCGTCGCGGACATCAGGTAGACCTGGACCTGCAGGCGCTCGTCGGCGCGCAGCAGCATGTCCTTGAGCTGGCGGTACTCCCAGCGCGGGTAGCCGTCGACGTAGAGCACGCGGATGCGTTCGGGCGTCACGTGAACGGTGACCTTCAGCTCGTTGTCGTCGATCATGCGCTCGTCGGGGAGCGGCGGGACCGTGATGCGGAAGCGGCGTTCCGAGCGACGGCCCAGACGGTCGTCCTTGGGCGCGACCAGCGAGACGCGCTCGCCGCTGTCGCCGCTGCCGGGACGGACGCTGCTGCGCGTGATGATGCGCGGTTCCCGATTGCCGGTCGGGTCGATCTCTTCGAGGATCACGTCGACCTGGCCGACGTCGGCCGCGCCGCGGGCACGCACGCGCACGGTGA
>JAJDEX010000243.1 GCA_029259575.1 Planctomycetota bacterium
CGTCAGCTCGGGGATCGAAAGGAAGCGATCGTCGGGATCAAGGAAGCGCTCGCGCTGGAACCCGAGGACGCGACCTTGCACGCGAATCAGGGATGGGCCCATCTGCACGCCCGCGAGATTCCTGAAGCACTGACGAGCTTCGGCGAAGCGCTGCGCCTGGATCCCGACGACGCGACGGCGCAGGCGGGTCTGATGGAGGCGCTGCGCGCGCGCAACGTGGTCTACCGCTGGATCCTGACGTTCTACCTGTGGATGGGGCGGCTCAAGCCCGGCACGCAGTGGGTCTTGATCCTCGGCCTGATGTTCGGCAGTCGCATCCTGCGCAAGTCGACCGAGGGCACCGACTTCTCGGGTGTGGGCAAGGTCGTGGGCGCGGTCTACCTGCTGTTCGTCTATCTGACCTGGGTCGGCACGCCGTTCGCGAACATGCTGTTGTTCCTGGACCCCATCGGGCGACGCGTCATGAAGGTGCGCGACAAGTGGGCGGGCGGTCTGTTCTTCGCGACCTACGTGATGGCGGCCTTGATCGGATGGCTGGCCTATTCCCAAGGCGTGGGCGCGGAGTCCTTCGTGTTCGTGGTCGCCGGACTCGCTCTCGGCCTGCCGATCTCGTCCGCGTTCGACATGCGCAAGGGCGCGCGGACCCAGGTGGCCGCCGCCATCGCCGCGATCCTGTGTCTCACCTATCTGGGCAGCGGGCTGTTGCTCGTCACGTCCTCCGATCACGACCCGGCGCTGGGGCTCGCGTTCGCGGCACTCCTCGGCAGCATGCTGAACACGTGGGTCGCGATCTTGATGAGCCGCGGAAACTGACGTTGGGCCGAGTGGGGCGTAGCATGGGGCCATGAACCTCCTGCTCGCCGCCGCTCTCGTCACCGGACTCTGCCAAGAGCCCGCGCCGCTCGTTCCCGCTGGTGTGATCAACGCAGCCGCGATCCTGCCCGATACGACGTATCTGGTCGAGGATCAGGGGGACCTGCAGACCTACGTGTTGAAGATGCGGGACCACTTCAAGCCGAAGGCGCCCTTCTTGGTCGGCGAATCCACGTTGGCGGACGAAGCCAAGAAGCAGAACCTGCTCGTCTACGGAACGGTCGCGGAGCACCCCTGGTTGAAGCAGCATGCCGACCGCTTACCCTTCCAGTTCGAGAAGGGTGCCGTCACGATCGCGGGCGAGCGTTTCGAGGGGAAGCGATTGAGCGTCATCCTCGCGATGAAGCATCCGGAGAGCCCGGAGTTGCGCGCCGTCGTCTATGCGTCCCAGGACGCGCAGAACCTGGTGGGCATCAACTCGGTCTTCCACGGCCCGACCGAATGGTTGGTGGTGGATGGCGCGAAGGCGCTAGGGCAAGGCGCGTTCCCCGAGACGCAGACCGTCTCCGACAAGCAGTTGGAGGACCTCGACGACCTTCTGGCTCGCCTGAGCGCGGTGCACCCGAGGACCGTCGACGGACTGCCGACAGGCGTCCAGAAGCGTGCGGACGAAGCTCGCATGGCGCTTGCGAAGCCGCTGGACCCACTCATGGTTTGGTCGCACCTGGCACGCGTTGTCGCAGCGATGGGCGACGGGCACACCGGCCTGCGCATGCCGGCGATGAAGGCGGGGCTGATGCACGACTTCCTCTGGTTGGGGGACGACCTCGTCATCCTGAAGGCGCCGCGCAAGGGCGATCTGCAACCCGGAGATCAAGTCCTGTCCGTGGGAGGCCTCACGCCACTTCAGTTCCTGGAACGCAGTCGTTCGTGGTTCGGAAGCGAGAACGAGGGCGCGTCCCGCGTGCGCAGCCTGTCCATTCTCAAGTCCGAAGAAGGCTTGCGCATCCTCGGTGCACTGGAAGAGGGCAAGGTCGCGTTCGAAGTGCAGCGCGGGGACGAGCGTCTCGAGGTCTCGGTGGAGCCCGGTGGGGGTGCTTTCGGGGGACGCTTCGGTCGCCGTGCCAGGCCGAGCTACGACAAGGAGGTGAACCTGGCCGTCCTGCCGATCCCGGACCTGAACCCCAAGCATGCCAACCAGGAAGCGTTCGCCGCATTCTTCGAAGAGGTCGCGAAGCAGGGCATCACGCGCGTCGCCTTCGACGTGCGCGAGAACCCTGGAGGCCACTCCGGGGCGGTGACGGAATTGGTGGCGATGATTCGGAACGACGGCTGGACCAGCTTCGGTGGTAATGTACGCACGAGCGCCGAGTCCATGGCCCAACGCTCCTACGAGATGGCCATCGGCCTGAGTTCTCACCCCGGCAAGCGTCATCCGGCCAACCCGAACGGATTCGCCGGCGAGGTCTTCGTCCTGACCTCACCACGTACCTACAGCAGCGCGGCGTGGTTGCCCGTACTGATCCAGGACAACGGCCTGGGGAAGGTGGTCGGCGAAGCCCCGGGGAACGCTCCGAGTCGTCCTGGCGACCTGCTGATGTTCGAACTTCCGAACTCAGGTTTCCAGCTCCACATCGCGTACAAGGATTGGATCCGGCCCGATCCGACGCGGGACCCCGCGAACGAATTGACTCCGGACTTCGTCGTGCCCGATACGCTCGAGGACGCCCTCGCGGGGCGCGATGCGGCACTGGAACTGCTGCGGAACCTGGATTGAGCCAGCGCCA
>JAJDEX010000244.1 GCA_029259575.1 Planctomycetota bacterium
TCAAAGGCGACAAGGACGCCTTGAAGTCCATCAAGGCGGACGCCGAGGGCATCGATGCGATCCTGCGCGCGGGGCACGGCTTGCAGGCGATCGCCGTGCTGGCAGCCAACCCCGCCGCGACCGACATCGACAGCGCCGAGAAGATCCTGGCCGACGTCGAGAACGTCCGTCAGAAAGCGATGGGCACGGCGGCCTACGATGAACGGATCGAGGCCTTGAAGGCGCTGACGCAGAGCTCCCTCGAGATCCGCGCCAACTCCACCGAACTCGCGGACCTCCTGTCCGGCACGGTGACGGACCTGGGCGACGGTCGCGTCCGCATCGAGTACACCTTCGACGAGGCCTCGCACCTGGACGACTTCATGGTCCAGCCGCTGTTGATGTCCCAACGCTTCCCCGAGGACCAAACGCAGGTCGAAGAGGCGGACTCGTACGTCAAGCACGAGAAGGGCCGCCTCGCCTTCTTCGGTCGCGTCGGCATCATCCACCACTTGCAGTTCGAGGGGCAGATGGCGGGTGAGTTCGAGATCACCTACAGCGACGAGATCGGTGACGTCGCGGGGCCGTTCCCCTTGATGCACATGGGCATCGCCGCGACCGCCGATGGAGACCGACGCTCCGCGGTCATGGACTTCCGCGGCGCCGAAGCTGTCACGGACAAAGGCCGCATCTACTTCTACGCCAAGGAGCCCGAACCGCTCGAAGGCGGCGAGACCTACTCGAGTCAGATCACGATCGAAGGCGAGACGATGACCTCCTCGGTCGACGGCGAACCGTTCGATACCTTCGAGGAGATCGGCGAGGCGTTCGGCGCGGCCTTCGTCACGGCGCAAGTGCCCCAGGACAACTACCTCGAGCGCATCGCCTTCGAGGGCAGGCCGCGCAGGACCTCGCTGAAAACCCTCCGCCAGCACTGGGTTTCGAAGCGCATGGAGTTCATGAGTTGGTGATCTCCGCGGACGTCGCGGGATCGCCACGTCCATGACCGGATCCATTCACGACCTGACCCGACGGGCCTGGGAGTTCCTCGCGGAGCACCCGGGCCCGTGGCTTGCCAGCAGCGTGGCGAGCATCGTGATGTTCGTCGTGTCGATCTTGCTCGTGCCGCTGGTGATTCGGCGCCTGCCCGTCGATCACTTCATCGCCAAGGAGCGCCCACCGCGCAGCTGGCAGCGCATTCTGTGGGTCAACCTGGGTGGCTGGCTGTTGATCGTGGCGGGGCTCTTCATGCTGGTGCTGCCGGGTCAGGGGCTGCTGTCGATCTTGCTCGGATTGCAGTGCGTGGACCTGCCAGGGAAGCGGCGACTGGAACTGGCGCTGTTGCGCCGACCTGCGATTCGCCGCGCCGTCGACTGGATCCGAACGCGGAAGGGCCATGTGGGGTTTCGGTACGAGGGGGAGATCGCGACCGGAGAAGACGATGCGCCGGTCGGCCCCTCGAGCATGGTGAGTCGCGTTGCGGAGCCGCCGAAGTCCTGAGGCGGATGTTCGGAGGCCGACCTTCCACGACAGGGTGCCTGTTGCTTCCATGTGTCCCGTCCCTACGGAGACCACCCACCGACCGCCCACCACCCGGGGGGAGCTGGGGCTGAGGACTCACCGGTCGGGTGCTCGGTTGCGCACCGCGGCCGACAAACCTGGTTCCCGCAACACAAGATCGCCCGGCTCCTGCAACAGGAGCCGGGCGATCCGTGCAAGCGGTGGCACTCCGATCAGATGATCGTGTCGCCGCCTTCCAGGACCGGCATGCCGGGGATCGACTTGGCGGGATGGAGCACCGGGCCGGGCGTGGACATCGGTCTGGCTTCGGGATTGGGGGTCGGGATCGTGTCGCTCGGGGTCCCGGCCGGGCGCGGGGGCAGGCCGCCGGCGGGGGCGGGCTGGATCAGGCGCTCGGGTTCGGTGGCGCCGTACTCGGCGATCAATTCGTCGACCGAGGTGCCGGCGTGCGCGGCAGCGGTGCGCAGGGTGGCCAGGTGGGCGAGGACCTTGCGGCGCTCCATCAGGGAACCGACGACCTCCTCGAGTTGACCGTCGAGGAACGTGTCGCGTTCGTGCAACGCATCGCACAGGGACTCGACGGCGGCCTTGGCGTACTCGCCGACCACGTGGCGGTGCACGTGTTGCACGGTCTCGTGGAAGAAGCGGCCCTTGAACAGGTCCAGTTCGCGGCGAATCGCGTCGCGACCTTCCTTGCCGATGCGGCGCATCTTGGATTCGACCGACATGCGCAACGACGGCGCCAGGGGCTCGCCCATCAGGCGGGCGCGGACCTTGGCGGGGCTGCGGAACAGGATCCAATCGAGGAGGCCGCGGCGGACGGGGATCTGAGCCGTGGTCAGGGGCGTGGCGATGGGGCGCAGGGAACTCGAGCGCTCGATGCGGTCGAGGCAGCCCTTGCCGATCTCGCCCAGGTCGATGCCCGAGGCGTAGAGGTCTGCCGCCACGTCCGTGGGCAACAGGACGCCGGCCGATCCGGCCAGCACTTCCTCGTCCAGCGTCACCCGCACGAAAGCGGCGAGGTTCTCCTGGTAGGCCCGAAGTGCGGGGACCAACTCGTCCTGCACGAGGGACTGCAGGCTCGTGTCCGCGCCGAACCAGCGATCGACGATCTCGTCGATCACCTTCTCGGTCTGCTCGCTGACCACCCGGGCTCGATCGCGGATCGCCGGGGCGAGACGGTCCTCGAGCTCGTCGAAGGCCGTGCGCCACTCGCGATCGAGCAGTCGCAGGACCGCGTGCCGGCGGCGCTGGGCATCCTGGCGGCGGTTGTCGAGTTCCTCGGTCTCGCGCTCGAGCGCTTCGACCTGGGGGTGCTGCAACAGCGCATCGGTGTCGTCGAGCAGAGTCTGGGCGCGCTTCAGGCTGTCGCCCAGGAACGACACCAGGTAGTCGGTGCTGTTCAGGTACTCGGTCAAGTCCGTCAGGAACGCGTCGAAGTTGGCCTGGCCACGTGCGGGCTCGCCCGCATCCGTTCCGCCCAGGCGATGGGCGGCCGCGCGCAACAGGTCGACCGGATAGATGCGCAGGCGACCCTCGTCGGCGGCGGCCTTGAGCGGCTGGCTCATCGCCAGGCTCTCGAAGGCATCGATGATGCGCAACGGGTCCTCTTGCTCGAGGCTGGGGACCAGCGAACCGTCGGGTGCGAGGTCGCGTTTGCTCGTGTCGAGGTTGACGACGAGGAAGATGCGACTGAACAGACCCAAGAGCTCTTCGAACTCCTCGAAGACCTGCTCGAGGAACAGGTTGTCCGACTTCACGATGAAGATCGCGCAGCTCGCGGCGTCGCGGAACTCCTTGGTCATCCGGTCGTAGCCGAACTTCATGCGGCTGTAGAGGCCGGGCGTGTCGACGAGGACGGCGCCGGACTGCTCGAGTTCACCGGCCGGGATCTGCACGTCGACCTTGCGGATGGCTTCCGGGTAGTGGAGCGCGGGATCGAACGGCTCGTTCTTCGACTCGGCGGAGCGGATGCGATCGGCCAACTCGGTGTGCGCGCGGTTGACGTACATGTAGAGCGCGGACGGATCGGTGAAGCGCTCGGCCTTGCCGCTGTAGCGCGTCACGTCGAAGCGTCGCTCCGGCGCGTGCGACAGGTAGACCATGCACGGGTATGCGGGGAGGCTCGAGACCTCGCTCACGTACGTGCCGGCCAACGCGTTCATCAGCGTGGACTTGCCACTCTTCAACGGGCCGAAGAGCAGGACGTAGGCCTGCTGCTCGGAGACCTTCTTGACCAGGGCTTCGATCTGGTGACGGACCTCGAGCAGCTCCGCCCGGACGTTCTTGCCGGGCAGGTTGGGGGAGGCTTCGAGCAGGGCCTGGGCCGATGCGTTCAAGGGGTCGAGCAGCGGACGAACGACCGATTCGAACGACTCGCAGAATTGGCTCAGCAGGGTACGCATGGCGTGACTCCGGAGTGGGGGCGTGCGGAACGAGGTCGACGGCGCCGGCGCATGTGCGGATGCGGGGGAACGCTGAGGACTCGTCCCTGCTATCCCACACTTTTGGAGTGCCCGATCCAAGCTCCTCTCCGAGCTATGAATGTTTAGACTGCGGACCTCATGAGTAGCGCCAGCGAATCCCGTCCGCGATCCGGCGGTCGTCCCAGACCTGGGAAGCCCCTCGTCAGCGGTGACTGTCTTCGAAACGTCCCCAACGGCGGGGAATTCGCAATTGCGATCGACGCGATCATCACGCCGCTCGCCGAGGAGGAAGCCCACCGCCGGAACATTCGTTTCACACGCAAGAGCGGTGTGCCGGCGCACGTTCCGGCGGCCACCACGTCCGCTCCGTCCACCGGGGATGCGCGCGGCCGCGAGCTGGCGGCCCTGATCGACCACACGATCCTCGCCCCCGATGCCACGGCCGCCCAGGTCGACAAGATTTGCGCCGAAGCGATCGAGCACCACTTCGCGTCGGTCTGCGTTCACGGCTCGTGGATCCCACGGGTCGCCGAGATCCTCCACGGATCCGGTGTTCCGCCGTGTGCGGTGATCGGATTCCCGCACGGCAATGCCACCACCGAAGCCAAGGTCCACGAGGCCAGGCGAGCGGCTGCCGATGGCGCCAAGGAGGTCGACATGGTCATCCACATCGGCGCTCTCAAGGGCGGCGACGACGACTACGTGAAGCGTGACGTCGCCGAGGTCACCCAGGCCTGTCATCAGGGTGGCGCGATCCTCAAGGCGATCCTCGAGACGACGATGCTTTCGAACGAGGAGATCGAACGCGCCTCACGCCTGTGTCAGGAAGCGGGCGCGGACTTCATCAAGACCTCCACCGGCTTCGGTGGGGGCGGTGCCAAGGTCGAGCACGTCGCCCTGATGCGGCGTACGGTCGGTCCGAAGATGGACATCAAGGCCTCGGGCGGCATTCGGGACCGCAAGACGGCGGAAGCGATGCTGGCGGCGGGCGCGACACGCCTGGGCTGCTCCAGTTCGGTCGCGATCGTCACCGGCTGATTACGGGGCCGGGCTGGTTCCGCGTTGCGGTCGGAACCG
>JAJDEX010000245.1 GCA_029259575.1 Planctomycetota bacterium
CCTCGAGCTGTTCTTGCGTGTCTGCGCCGGTGTGACCCATGCCCACCAACGGGGCGTCATCCATCGCGACCTGAAGCCGGACAACATCCTGGTGGACGACGAGGGGTACCCGCACATCCTGGACTTCGGCATCGCGCGAGCCGCGGATCCCCTGGCCTCGTCCGTGACGACCGCCGGCGAGATCATCGGCACGCTCGCCTACATGAGCCCCGAGCAGGTGTTGGGCGAGCCCGACAAGGTCGATGCGCGCAGCGATGTGTACGCGCTGGGCGTGATCCTGTATCGCCTCGTCACCGGGCACGCGCCCCTCGAACTCGACAAGTTGTCGTTGCCACAGGCGGCCATGAAACTGTCGACCGACGATCCGCCGCCGGCCAGCCAGTACGACCGGAGTCTGCGCGGGGACCTGGACACCATCCTGGCCACGGCCCTGGCGCGCGAAGTGGACCGTCGCTATCCGACCGTGGACGCGTTGGCCGCCGATGTGGGACGCGTTCTGGCCGACGAGCCGATCACCGCCCGCGCGCCCACGACCTGGTACCAGCTGGCGAAGTTCGCACGCCGCAACCGGGGCCTGGTCACCGGCTCCGTCCTGGCGCTCCTGGCCATGATCGTGGCAGTCGTCGGAACGTCCTTGGGCTTCGTACGCGCTCAGGACGCGCGCGACCGAGCCGAGGTCGAACTCAAACGTGCCCGGGACGCGAACCTGTTCCTGAACAACATCTTCGCCAGCGTGCGTCCCGACGTCGATGGCCGCAACGTGCGCGTGCTGGACCTGATGGACATCGCTGCCGAGCAGCTGAAGTTCGACCAGGAGTTCGATGCCGGCGTGCGTGCCGGACTGCACCTGACGATCGGCGAGACCTACCGCAACCTGACCCAGTACCAGGCGGCGCGCGAGCAGCTCGAGCTGGCTCGAGCGTTGTTCCAAGCTGCGGACGGTCAGCACCACGACAACACCCTCGAAACGATCGCCGCACTGTGCGAGGTGTACGCCGAGATCGGTGAGTTGCAACTGGCCCACGAGGCCTACCGCGACCTGTCCCTAGGTGCGGCAGAACGGTCCGACGTGCCGGAATGGCTCGAGGTGCGCCCTCTCGAACTCGAAGCCGTCATCGCCGAGGCGACGGGCGAGGTCGAGCGCGCCCTCGAACTGCGGCGCGAGCTGTTCCGCGTCTGGGTCGAGCTTCACGGCGAGGGCAGCGACCACGCCGAGACCGCGCGGACCAACTTGACGTCCGCATTGCTCGCGAACGGGTACGGCCATGAGGCGGCCCAGATCCTGGAGCGCGGCATCGAGTTGCGTGCCGCGCAGGTCGGGCGCGACCATCCCGACGTCCTGACCCAACGCCTGAACCTGGCACAGTCCTATTCGGAAACGGGCCAGTGGGCCGAGGCCTTGACGCAGTTCCGCTTGCTGGAGCCGCTCGTGTTGGACGTGTGGGGTCCGATGCACGAGAAGACGTTGGCGGCCCAGAACAACTACGCGTCCGCGTTGACCGAGGTCGGTGAGTTCGCGGAGGCACGCCCGATCTACGAAGGTCAGATCGAGCTCTACAAGGAACTCTACGGACCCGAGCATCGGGAGACGCTGCAAGCGCAGAGCAACCTCGCCGTGCTCTTCATGAAGCAGAAGGACTTCGCCGCGGCCGAGGTCCTGCTCGTCGAGGCGATGCAGGCCTTGTCCGATCCGGAGGGGGTCGAAGATCCGATCATCGCGATCCAGATCGAGATGAACCTCGCGGCCGCGCTCGAGGGTCTCGATCGACTCGTCGAGTCGCGCGTCGTGTCCGAACGCATCGTGAAAGGCCTTGAAGAGCTGGTCGGCGAAGGTCACTTGCAAGCGCTGATCTCACGCAACAACTTGGCGATGCTGCTGATGAAGATGGGGGAGACCGAGGCGGCCGTGGACATGGCGCGCTTCAACCTGACCGTCGCCCAGCGCGATCATCCCGGGCTGCCGTACCTGGACTTCCCGTTCCGGTCGAACCTCGGCCGCGCGCTGGTCCTCGACGGACAGTTCGAAGCGGGCGAGGCGGCGCTGCTCACCGTCGAAGCCGCACTGCGCGCCAACCCCGATGCGTTGCCGCACCAGGTCGAACGTGTCCGCGAGTTGCTGATGAAGACCTACACCGAGTGGGGCCGCCCGGACGACGCGGACCGGTGGCGCTGAACGCGTCTCTTCGTTCGCGCGGTGGCTCTGGATCGAGCTCATCGCAGACCGGCGGTTGCAGGTCTCGGCCGTGTTCGTGGCGAAGCCTCCGCAACGGCCGTCGCGCCTCGTGTCGGACTCGTTGCGGGCTCGGACCGCGGTGACGTTCCAGCATCGACCCGTGGTTCGCGCGCCTCGTGGAAGCGCCGGACCCCAGCGATCCGAACGCTCCCCGGAAGGCCACTGTGCCGTCCGACTCTCTCAGTACCCGCCGCCCGCGCCCGGGCCACGCAGACGCTCACGGAAGCCCGCTTTGGCCGCGGCCAGGTCGGTCTCGAGCTTGTGACGCAAACTGCCGCGCAGATGCGCGAGCGCGTTCTGAGCTTGGGCCGGCGCGGCCGAACGGATGGCCTCTTGACTGGCCTGAACCGTGGTGCCCGACACGCGCACACCCTGGGCGGATTCGATGCGGCCGATGACCCAGAACTGCGTCGGCATGCCGTAGCGCTCCATGACCTGGTAGGGCACGCGCGCGTATCCACCTTCGCCCCAATCCGCTCCCCAGGAGTTGCGGATGAGCCACGTCCCATCGGCGTCGTCGTACCCGACGATCAACATCGCGTGACCACCTCCGGGTTGCGGCCAGCCACCGGCCGGCAGGCTGATGCGTCCGGTGATGCCCGCCTCGACCTGGATCATCGAAGCCGGCAAGCACGCGCCGAAAACCACGGGGAGACCCTCGGCGACCGCTGCCTTGCATGCGGGGCCCAACGGCGTGCGCGCATAGGACACCGCTTCGAAATCGAGTGCCGCCTCGTAGCAGGAATCGGTCGGGCGCGTGGCCCACATGGCCTTCTGGTAGGGCCACATCCGTTCGGGGCAGGCGCCGAACGCCATCACGGACGCCATCGCGTGGTGGATGAACGTGCCGGAGTCCTCGGCCTCGCGGTCCGCCAACTTGCGCGCGTTGTAATAGACGAACAGGCGCGACAGATCGGTCAATGGCTGCTCGCTGAGTCGTTGGTGATACTCCATCGCCCCGACCACGGCGTTGGCGGCACAGGACCCGATCGAGCCTTGGTCCTCGACCGGCGTGCACAGGCCGCGCAGGTCGATACGTTCCGGCAGAGCGCTGTGAGCGGAGGAGAGTTCCGGGGCTGCGACGGGTGTCTCCTCGAACAGGCATCCACCCAATTTGTAGTCGTCGAAGTTGCGTTTCATGTCTTAGGTCTCCAGGTAGGGAGGGCTGGGTTCTCGGACGCTCAGGGGCAAGCGCCGTTCGGTTGGTGGTTCACGTGGAAGTCTCCACGCAGGTTCGTGGAGCCGTCCGGGTTCTTGGTGCGGTAGCTCAGGTGGAACTCCCCGTCCCAGCGGCCACTGCCATGGGCGATCTGCATGCCGTTCATGAACAGGCCGTAGCTCATGCGCCGGCCCGTGATCTCGCCGCTGATGCCGATGGGAAATCCATCGGCCGTGAGTCCGGTCCCGGAGAACACGCCGAAGGGATCGACGAACACGTCGAAGCCGCCGCCGTAGCCGTCGTGCCAGGTGCCGCTCAGGTTCTCGACGGCGACCTCGCGGGGGGGCGGATCTGGTTCCGGTTCCGGATCGGGATCCGGGTCGACCCAGGGCTGGGGATCGGGGTCGTCGTCCCAGTTCGCATGACTGCCCCCGCCGCCGCCGGACTCGATGATGTCGCTGATCCCGCCGATGATGGCCAGGAGGCCGAGCACCGCGATCGCGATGCGTACGCCCTTGTGCTTCAGCCACACGGGAACCTGGCCTCCGCCGCCGAGCAGCGGGCCGATCAACTTGTCCTTGTCGGCCGCCGTCAACTGCCGCGCGTAGTCCGCGGCGGTCTGGGGCCGGTTCGCCGGGCGATTCGACAGCCCGCGTTGGATCAGGTCGTCGATCGCCGCGGTCACGTCCGAGCGACCACCCGACGGCGGTTGCCAGTGACCCTGCGGGAGCACGTCCACGAGCAGTTCGTAGAAGACGACCGAGAGCGAGTAGATGTCCGCGGGCGGACCGGCGAGGTCCGGCTGCGTGATCTGCTCGGGCGCCATGTAGCGCGGCG
>JAJDEX010000246.1 GCA_029259575.1 Planctomycetota bacterium
GCCAATCCACCCACCAAAGACAACCGGGGTGCCACTCGATGAGGGCCACCCCGGTTCTGGATTGAGGATGGCCTCGTTCGATTCGACGAACGCGCCAAGATGATTCGTCAGGGCGTGAACTGGATCGAGCCCGCATTCGTCAAGTCGAGACCCGAGCCCACGCCCGGGTCGCGGTACACGGCCTGGAAGTTCCAGGTCTCACCCGCCAACCAGACGAGATTGTCCGGAAGGGCCAAGTTGTCGACCGTCAGCGAGAACGTACCGGCATCGTCCGCCCAAAGAACCTGGGGGAAGCGCTCGATCGGCGCCCCGCCGACGCAACGGATCCCGTTGCCGAGCGGCAGCGCGACCTGGGCCGGTCCGAAGAAGAACATGCCCGGCTGGTTCGGGACCGTGTGGCGGGCCGTCAGCGTCAGGTCGTTCAGCGTCAGGCTGCGTGAACCGGAAGCCGAGAACACCGCCGCCTCTCCCGTCGAGTTCACCAGGCTGTTGCAGTACGAATCGTAGACCGCCGGCTTCGCAACGATGTTGAACGGCTCCTCGTAGCACTGGAAGTCGTTCTGCGCGATGAAGACGCCGACGTCAGGAAAGGCGTTCGAGCCCGTCATCGTGATCAGTCCCGTGTCGTACGTGTCGACGGGAACTCCGTCGATGACGAGATTCAGAACGAGTTGGTGCTCCAAGCCGGTCAGACCGCCGACGCGGTAGGTGCCGTCACCGCGCACCTGCATGATGACGTCGCCCAGAAGGTTGGTGACCTGCCAGTCGATGTCCGAAACGACGTAGTTGTCGAAGTTCAAGGGCGCCGGCGTGACTTGCGTGAGTTCGAACGTTCCGGACAGATCCCCGATGTAGAAGATCGGACACAGGCACAGGAAGTAGCACCCGGCCGTGTGGCTGCTGCCGGGTTGCACCTCGTACGTGACTGCTGGGAACGTCTGCTGCCCCTGGGCCTGGGCCTGTGGGGTGAACGCGGCGCCTGTGACGACTAGGGCCGTCGCCAGAAGAGTCGTGCGATGCATGTCGATGTCCTGGCTCAGTTGGTGAAGACGACGGTTCCGGCGTCGGTCATGTTGTAGCCCGTGCCGACTCCGGGATCACGGTAGACGGCCTGGAAGCGCCAGGTCGAGCCCGTCATCCACATGACGCCGTCGGGGAGAATCGTGTGGTCCGTCTGCAGGGAGAACGCGCCGGTTTCGTCCGCGAAGAGCACGGTCGAGAAGCGGTTCGTCGGCGAGCCACCGACGCATCGTGTTCCGTTGCCGAACGGGACGGCGACCTCGTCGGGTCCGAAGAAGAACATGCCCGGCTGGCCCGGAACGGTGTGGCGCGCCGTCAAGGTGAGCGAGTTGTCGAACAGGCTGTTCGAGCCGGAGATCTGCATCGTCGCGGCCAGGCCGGTCGAGTTTGCAATGCTCGAGCAGTACGCGTCGTAGATGGCGGGCTCCGCGTCGACCTGGAACATCTGGTCGTAGCAGATGAAGTCGTTCTGTCCGGTCAGCGCGCTGATGGAGGGGAACGGTACGGCCGGGTCGACGATCACCCAACCGCTGTCGTGCTGATCGAGCGCCTGGCCGTCGATGACCAGGTCGAGGATCAACCGTTGCTCGTTCACGGCCAGCCCGCCGATCGTGTACGTGCCGGATCCGCTGACGTGGAACGAGTTGCCGATGAAGTTCGATACGTGCCAGTCGATGTCGGTGATCGTGTACGTTTCGAAATTCAAAGGCGCCGGGATGGTCTGGGCCATCTCGAACGTACCGGTCATGTCGCCGTACCAGAACATGGCGCAGAGACAAGGACCCAAGCAGCCCTCCTGCATCGAACTGTTCGGTTGAAGCTCGTACGTGACAGGGGTGAAGGTTGTTTGTGCTTGTGCGACCGAGGCGGACCCTGCGAGGAGGGCGGCGCCGAATGCGAGACGTTGCATCATGATTCGAATCTTCGGGGGCAAGGACCGAGTTCGAGCTTCGAGAGTCGAAGCCATCGTCGGTCGTCATGCAGGCCCATTCATTCTAGGCAGGTGCGGGGGATTCGATGGGGAGGGGAAACCCACCATCGGGGACGCTCGGGAAAGGAATGTGTGTGTGCGGGTCGTGCGGTGAGCGGTTGCGCTCGAACGTCTCCCCATACCAGTACGAAGCTGCATCTATTGGTTTGTGCTACGTCCGGGCGAAGGTGTCGTTGGATTCTCATGCCCTGGTATGACGATAGGCCAAGCCCGGATCCCTCACGAGGATGTGCCCACGGTGCATGCTCGTGAGGGAACCGGGCTAGATGGAATTCGCCCGGCCTGCCCAACCCCAACACGATGATTCGGTGATGCACGCCGATCGCGACGTTCACCTGGGACGGTCGCTTGGATCACGGGGACATCCACATCCAGTCGAGCGCAGGTCCCGGGTTCAACCTGCCCTATGGCCTGCCCAGTGCCCTTTCGGGACGGTCATCCAACCCGGCGACGCCCATTGTCTCTCGCTCTGGTACCGTGATCGAACGCCCTTGCGCACGCCGACATCGAATCGTCGGACGTCGCGCGGGTGACGTTCTCCCTAGTCGAGAGATCCCCATGATGCATCCCGCCCGCTCGGTCCTGATGAAGAGCGTGGTGGCGTCAGCCATCACGGCCGTTGCGTTCGCACAGGGAGGGGACGACTGCTCCAATGCCGATTTAATCACTGGACTCGGTCCCAACCTCTTCACCACCGCGCTCACGAACTCGACGTCGGGCTTCGACGGCGGCGGAGGCTGGTGTCTGGCGTCCGCAGACGTTCCGGTGCCCGATCGGGACGTGTTCTTTCAATGGACCGCACTGTCAGCGGGCACCCATCTCTTCTCGATCCAGGCCAGTACCGGAGGCGTGCTCAACCTGCATCAGGGTGTCGGGTGTAGCGCCACCTGTGTGAACCACGATGCGGTGGATGCGACTGAGGACGGTGCCTACCTCAAGGCGAGCACGCAACCCGGCGACACCTACCTGATCCAAGCCGGTTGCTGGGCGACGGTCGCGCCCCAAGTTCAAACCCTGACGATCAGTCTCATCGGTCCCACTCCGGCCGCAGACGACTGCGCCACACCGTTCAAGCGCTACGGGCCTGCATCGTTCGTGCTCAACAACGCGGCTTGCACCGATTCATTCTTCGACGGGGGATCGCCCGATTGCCAGCCGCTCGGAGGGCTGATCCGAAACGACCTCTTCGTTGAGTGGACAGCTCTGGCCAGCGGAACGATGAACGTCAACGGAGAGATCGCGGTGTACCGTGGCGTTGGCTGTTCGGCTGTTTGCGCTTCCGGTCCCGGCACGTCGTTGCCGTACGCCGTCGAACTCGGTGAGAAGCTCTTGATTCAGTTCGGCAACCCTGCTGGTGGATTCCCGGGTGGGGGCATCGCGGTCTCCGTTTTCGCCGGGGCCGGTTCCCCGGATTGCGGCGACCCCAGCTACATCGCGGGCGACGGAGATTTTCCTGTCCTGATCAAGCAGTCCTTGAACCAGGGCTCGGTGTTCACGGGCGGTGGCTCCGCGGCGGACGGGGGAATTCCTTGCGTCGATGTCATGGACGATCTGTTCGTGATCTGGGAAGTCGAGTGTCCCGGTCACTACGAGCTCATTCTGAACAGCCCCTACCCGAGCC
>JAJDEX010000247.1 GCA_029259575.1 Planctomycetota bacterium
CAGCGTGATGTTCAGATCCGTCGGCCCGGTCGGAGCCGTCGCGCTCCAGGATCCGACCTGGATCAAGAACACGTCCGCAGCAGCCACGCCGGTCAGCAGCGCCTCGGCGTCGAAGTTCGCCGTGCACGATCCGATGTCGGATCCGATGATGCAGGTCGCGCTGCAATCGCCTCCGGCATGTACGTTCAACACGGTGTCGAAGCCCGACGTGCAAGTGTCGATGCGGTAGCTACCGGGGAGCGGAGCCGTCCACGCATAGAAGAGGTCACGGTTCGGCGCGCTCAGGTTCTCGCTGGGATGGCAGGTGACCGCACCTCCCCCATCGAACCCCGTGGAACTGGCCGCCGAGTTGTCGTAGGTCAAGAATCCGACGCCCGTGATGGCCGTCGCACTCGCGCACGTGTCGTTCGGTCCTCCGGGACCGCCCGTGGCTGTGACGTTCAGGGTCCCGGTGACGAAGGTCGCCGCGGCGTCCCAGGTGCCGATCTGAATCAGGTACGTATCCCCGGAAGTAATCCCGGCGATCGTCACGCTGCTGCTCAGGTCCTGGGCACCGGCGCCGCAGTCGCCGCCGTCCTCGCCGTCGACGCAGACCGCGCTGCAGTCGCCACCGAGGTGCAGGTTGAGCACCGTGTCGTTCGTCTCGGAGCACGTGTCGAACGTGTGCGAACCGCCGGACGTGGCGGTCCATACGTAGAACACGTCGTACCAGGGCGGTGTGGCGAGTCCTTGATTGTCGGCGGTGTCGCACTCGGCCGGATTGCCGCCGTTGAAGCCCGACGTCGTCGCGGTGGCGTTCACATAGGTGTAGGCGCCGGGCCCCGAGATCGGGGTCGCGATGGAGCAGTTGTCCCCACCCTGTGCGAAGGCGGTCGAGACGAGAGCGAGGCCGACGAGCGGCGTGACGAGTGGGTTGCGGAGGTCCATGGAGGTCCCGGATCGAGACAAGGCGGTGCGGAGCGGCCGCCTGGAGTGCGGCACCCAAACGTATCCCGTCCGCGGCCCGAGGAAACGGCTCACCACCAGGATCCACGCGATTGGATCCAACTCGAACATCGCCCCCGCTCAGGAAGGGCGCCGAGGTCAATCCACACGGCCGGGTGCACGCTTCGGTGCCCCGTCCGGATCGCGGATCATGTCGATCAACGTGCCCAGCATCCGGCCGTGTTCCAGGCGCACGACGTCGTCATGACAACCGATCAACCGCGTGGCATCGACCGCCAGCATCGCGGGTGCGGGGTGCAGAGGCAGGCGGAAGCGGCCATCGGGATACACGGGACGCCGCTCGATCCCGAGGGTGTTCAACAGCTCGCTCGCGTGGTCCCAACCGTGCATGCCTCCGACCGCGTCGCGCTCCTGACGCAGCCACATCTGATCCGGCCAATCGGACACCGCGTCGCGGGCCGAGGACACGAGCACCACGTGCTTCGGACCATCCGCGGGGTAGGCGTAGGGCGCGCCCTCCCCTCGATCGAGTTCACGTGGGTCGAAACGGCGCATCGAGAACGCGGCCGACAAGCAGATCAGCAGGTCGGCGCGTTGACCCGCCGCGGGCCCGGCCAGCATCGATCCCGCATAGGCCGCCCGCGACAACATGCGCGCGCCGAGACTGTGGCCGATGAGCACGACGGGGACGTTGCCGTTCGCGGCGGCTTGGGGCAGGACGCTGCGATGCAGGATGCGGTTGACCCAGAGCAGGCCGACCTCGTCCGCGATGCGGCGACGTTCGAGCGCGATACGATCTTGGGATGCTTCCTGGTGCGTCGTGCGCGACGGCCACGTGAAGGTCAGCACGAGCGGGCGGAAGTCCTCGCCCATCGCAGCCTCGAGGTGCTGCAACATCGCGGCGTGATCGCGCACGCACTCGAGTTGGGTCGTGTTCCAACCACTCGCCAGCAGCAGGACATGCGTCGGGCGGTCCTCGAAGAAGGCCTGTTCGATGCGCTCGTCCAGGATCTCGTCCAAGGCCAGCCGGCTGCGTTCGATCGGAGACGCGAACGCGGGGTCCTCGTCGTAGAGGCTCCACAGCAGGTCGTTCGGACCCTCGACGTCGCCCGGCGCCCCGGTCCCGAACTCCAAGACGTGCGTCGGCAACGACCTGTGGGAACTGGTCATCAACGCGTTGACCGTGATCGCCTGATCCACCGGTCGGCGGCCACGCAGGTCCAACCCGAGCTCGCTCAGCAGTGCGCCTTCGATGTTCCCCTCGACCTCGGCTCGATCGCCGAGATCGAACCCGATCAGCAGCCCGCGATGCCCCATGCGCAGCTCGGAGGTACCGGGAGCGAGCGCGGCTTGGTGCGACCAACGCCCGCCCAAGGTGTCGCTGCCGAGACGCCGCTCCCACAAGCGCGCGAGCTCGGAAGCTCGCACCGTGTCCTCGAGCGGCTCGTGATGGAACGATTGCCACTCGCACCATTCCTCACTTCCCGGACCCGGTTCGTTCAGGTCGATGAGCAGATCGGAGGCACACGAAGACAGGCAGATCGCGAGGATCCCCGTCGGAACAGCCAGGTTCGAACTCCAGGTGCGCATCAAGGTGTGGGAGTCCGGAAGCACCGCAACCGGGCTCGTCGGACGCAGGAGATTCTAGCTTCCCGAGCGCGGTTGCGAACACCGCACCGACTCGAGCCCCACCAGGCACCGGCAACGCTCAGTCGAACAACGTGCCAGCATCCGCGCCACCCACGATGGGCTCGATGCAGGCCGGTCCGTCGTTGCGCACGCTGTTGACCTGGCGGTCGACCTCGAAGGCTTCCAGCACGTCGTCCGCCGCCGGAACCAACATGTCCTCCAGTGCTGCGCGCTCGCCAGCGGGATCGAACCAGGCCGGGAACTGCGCAGGCTCCAGCACGACCGGCATCCGATGGTGCAGCGACTCCAGGGCCGCGTTCGCGGACGTCGTGATGATCGTACACGTCTCGAGCGGCTCGTCCTCGCCCTTGCCCCAACGCTCCCAAAGGCCGGCCAGGAACAGCGGGCCGCCGTCCTTGCGACGGATGAAATGCGGTCGCTTGCCGTCCGGTGACATCTGCCATTCGTAGTAGCCGGAGGTCGGGAGCACGCAGCGCCGACGCTGGAACGCTGCACGGAACGAGGGCTTCTCGGCCAGCGTCTCGGCGCGCGCGTTGATCATGCGACTGCCGATCTTGGGATCCTTGGCCCACGACGGAACCAACCCCCAACGCAGCATGTCGAG
>JAJDEX010000248.1 GCA_029259575.1 Planctomycetota bacterium
GCTGCCGATGGCGGGTCGTGCACAACCGGGAGGAAGGTGACGGACGCGGTACTCGACGCGGTACTCCCGACGCCTCCGCCGCGGGCGCGATCGGATCCACCCATCCGGCTCAGTCGGCGTCGCCGCGGGCTCTCCGATCCGAAGAGTCCGGCGCGGGACGGATCAGGCGAACTGAGCCCGAACGTGATCGGCCGGATCGTCCTCGCACAGCACGCCGCGGACCGAGTGGTACGAGAGCGGAACCTCGCAAGGCTTGCCGGTCACCCGATCGAACGTCATGCACGTGTCGATCGGCTTGGCGTAGAGGTGCAGCGAAACCGCGGGCTGGCCACCGCGCGGACGGATCAGGTGCAGGGCGATCTCGTCCTGGATGTACGCGACCTCGCCCGTCTTGAAGACCTTCGAACGACCTTCGGCGAGTCCTTCGGGCGTGCTGCGCAGGTGCACTTCCTCGAGTTCGCCCTCGAGCACCGCCATCCAGCATTGCTGCCCGGAGTGGTCGTGGACGGGACTCTCGTGGCCGGCGCCCCAACCGAGAAGCAGCATCTCGAACGGACCGCAGCGGTGCACGAGGTTGCGCGTGTACGAGTCCTTGCTGAAATGCAGCATGGAGCGCCAGTCGTCGTGCTCGCTGGCGTACTCCGCCAAGCGAGCGGGCACCTGGGTCCCGCGCGGATCACGTTTCAGGGCGTCCGCGAGTCGCAGACAGAGGTCGTCGATCGGTTGTTGGTTCAAGGGATCGGTCGTGAATGGGGTCGGCGTGGGTCCGCGCTCGGAACGGCGCCCGGGTCCAGGGGCTACTTTACCGGAGTCGCGCCCCGATTCCGCCACCGAACATCAGGGCGTCTCGACCGGGGAGATTCCGCCCCGGGCGGATGCATACAAAATGCAATCGGGATGTCCCGCATCGGGCTCCCCCAGCGCGACCGGCGCGTGCACGCTGCCCTTCGGATAACGCACGTAGGCGCCGGTCTCGTAGGTCCCCCAAGCGTCGCGATAGCCTCCGGCGAGGACCAGGACCTCCTCGACGTCCAGGTGCTCGTGCGGCGGATAACCGCACCCGGGCTGCATGCGGATCAGCACGGTGCCCCCGGCCCCGGCTCCCTTGGCCTCGTCGGTCGCCTCGCTCGCGAGCAGGAACCAGAACACGCCGGGCGAGTTCGTGGCGCGCCAATCGACGTCGGCGGCGTTCACGTCGAGTTGGAGTCCGGGGATCTTCATGGTGGTCGAGCGAGGGACGGGGAGACGCGTCACGTCTTGGGCTTCAGCTTCGGTCGCAGCGTCGTGTTGCGTCCGCTCAGCTGGAACTCGGTCGAGTAGGTCCGGAACTTCGGGTGCGTGACGACGAGCTTCCAACGATACCGCGGCAGCGCGTCGATGCGGTACTCGCCCTTGCGCTTGGTCGCCTTGCTCTCGAAGGTCTTCGAGCCCCAAGGTCGTCCGCCCTCGTCGACGGGCAGGCGCCGCACCGTCACCTTCGCGTCCTGGATGGGCTTGCCGTTCGAGGACACGCGCACGGTCAAGCGACCGACCGTGCGGAGCTCGAAACGACCGACGTCGTGCGTTGCGCCGGGAGCGAGCGCGAGCGTGCCGAGCGGCAGGACCTCCATGCCGGGTGCCTTGGCGGACAAGGTCGTCCGACCAGGTTTCAGACCCGTGATGCGGAAGCGGGTTCCATCCAGGCTGACCGCCGCACCGCGGAGTCGGTCGAACCGCAATCCGGGGACGGGACGTTGGTCGCCCTGCACGACGATCTCGCCCTCGATCGTGGCGGGGTCCTTCGGCACGGTCGGTCTCAGGACGATCGTGACGACCTCGTTCGCCGCCTCGGGCATGCTCAATTCGATGCGACTCGCGGGCAAGTAGCCCACCGCTTTGAACTCGAGGAGGGACACCTTGCCCGCCGACAGACCCTCGACCTCGAAGCGACCGAACGAGTCGGTCTGGACGTCGCCGCTCCGGTACCACGGCTTGGCCAGGACGAGGAGCTCAGCCCCCGGGATCGCGAACCCCTCCGTGTCGACGACTCGACCGCGAAGCGTCAGGCCCGGATCCAGTTCGACACGCACGACACGCGTCTCGCCAGGACGCAGCATGTAGTTCTTGTCCCCCAACTCGGGGTGGCTCACGGTCCCCTTGATCAACTGTCCCTCCCCCACGACGACCGACCAGGTCCCGTCCTCGGCGGTGACGAGCGGAGTGCGCGAGGCCGGATACTCGGCCCTGCGAATGGTCAAGGTCATGGTGACGAGCGCACCTGCGACCGGTTCGCCCGCCGCATCGACGACGAGACCTTGCACGGTCCGCGGCTTGGGAAGATTCACCAGGATCTCGCTCTTGGTGAACTGCCCCCGCGGGGCATCGGCCGTCCCGAACCGCAACGATCCGTCCGTGGCCATGGCCAGCAGCATCGTGGTGGTTCGCGCGTTCTGCTCGAACTGGAACTGCCCCTGCTCGCCCGCCTGCTTGCTGACCACGAACGGGGGAACGGTCGAGGCGATGTCGCTGATCGATTCGAGGTCCTTGTAGTGCTGCTTCACCGCCGTCGCGACGAAGGCACCGGCGGCAGGACTCCCATCGTGCTCGACCACGCGCCCGTTCAGGAAGACGGACGTATCGACGCGCCAGGTCACCTGGGTCAACGGCGGACTCAGGCGTGCGATGCGGGCGGCATATCCGCCCCATGGCAACGTGGCTCTCAAGTAGACGTCGCAGGGGGGCAATTCATCGAGCGTGAACGTGCCGTCCCCACCCACGGTGATCGTCTGGCCGCGCGCTTCCGCAAGGTCTCGACCGACGCCTTGAGGGATCGGGAACCAATCCACCAGCACGCCCGGAACTGCCTGCTGCGTGCGTCCGCTCTCGATGCGAACGACGAGCTTCGTCCCCTCGGAGCGCAGGAGTTCGACCTCGCTGGTCTCGTCGGGCAGGACGTTGATCCCGGAGACGACGCTGACCACTCCGTAGGGGGCGAGCAAGGCGACGCCGTAGACGCCGCGGTGCATCCCGGTGAACGTGAACTTGCCCTGGTCGTCCAACTCGATCTCTTGGAGAGGGTCGTTGCCGCGCGCGAGTTCGTACTGGGACCAGAGCCCGACCGTGTGCGGTACGCCCGCAGGCAACCGGGCGCCGGTCACGCGCCCCTCGATGCGGCCGAGAGGCTGCATCTCGTAGCGGATGAGCTCGCCGAACTCGGCGTCGGAGCGGCGCATCGGCGCGAAACCATCGTGCTCGACGGCGACGGACGGAATGCCCGCAGCGGACCACGGCTGGGAGAACCTGCCCTCCGCATCGGTCGCGATCCGCAGCGCGAAATCTCCCGCGACGAGCTGGACGGTGGCTTCGGCGATCGGCTCACCGTCCACGCGATTCGTGACGATCCCCAGGACGTGCTGCACGCCTTCGAACGCGTGCTCCTGGCCCATCGCCAGACGCCCGCCGTCCTGGATCGAGCTGGAGGTCGCCCCGTCGCCGCGCATCCCCTCGCCGAGCAACGTGTCGTCTTCGTCGACGGCGACGATCTGCGGCTCGAGCGGTTCGACGACCGGCGCCGACTGGTTGCTGGACCCGCGCACCGCGAATCCGATGCCGACGGCGAGGACGAGCAACGCAGCCAGTGCGAGGACCGCCCGAACCCGACTCACCCTTCGCTCCCCAAGAGGTCCGGGGACAGGTCGGCGACAGGCTCGTGGATGCCAGTCGCGTCGAGCGTCGGGAAGGAACCGTAGGCGCGCCCCTCCAGGTTGAACTGCAGGACGCGCTCGCCGTCGCGGTCGATGACGCAGACCCGCGTCGAGGCGTCGTCGTCCCCGGGGATCAACGCGAGGTCCGCGGGATGCACGAGCGGCTCCTCGAGGTCGAGTCGTCCCTGGGGGCGGCCGGCACGATCCAAGAGGTGCAATCCCCCGGGCGCACCGGGGGCGCAATCGAGCGCCACGACGATGCGACCGTCGGGCATGCGCTCGAACGAGGTCGGGACCTCTTCGCGCGCGCCGGGCAGATCGAGGGCGTAGTGGAAGTTGCCGTCCTCGAAGACCTGGATGCGACGGCGGCCGGACTCGAGGACCGCGACCGAGCCATCATCGAGGCGTACGCGGACGGCGCTCTGGAACAAGCCCTCGGGATCGCCGTCGGGACGCAACGACAGCGTGCGACCGGTCGCGGGATGCATCAACTGCACCGCGTGTCGGCGACGTCCTCCGCTGACCACGGCCAGCACCAGATCGTCGTCCGTACCTTCGACGGCGAGCGCGACGGGTCGTCCCAGTTGCCCGCGTCGATCGGAATCGAGCGACAGGGGGTCACCCAACGTCACGACCTCGCGGCCGAACAACGAGAACGCGCGCACGCGGCACGCCGCCCCGTCCGCGACCCACAGGCGATGATCGCCGTCGGCCGCGAGACCGTCGACCGACGAGCGCCCCATGTCGGTGTCACGGAACGTGAAGCCGCTCTCGAGGCGCCGACCGTCCAGGTCGAACGACGCGACGCGCGCGGTGCGCGCGTGGCGGCCGACGTAGAGAACGCCGGAGCGATGTGCGATGGAGCCCTGCAAGGACCAGAGTGTACGCATCGACACCTACGTGTCGGAAGAGAGTCGTACGAAGACGACCTCGGGTGAGGCACGAAACCGCAGAGGGCCGCCCACGACGCCGATGCCGCGACTCGCGATGAGAACCGTGGGTCCGAGCTCGACGCGCAACCCCGGATGCGGCGGCCCAAATCGAGTCAATGGCCATACATCCATCTGGCCGCCGTGCGCGTGTCCCGAGAACACGGCGACGCATCCTTCGCGTGCGAGCGCCGCGGCCGCGCCCGGGTGATGACACAGGCACAACTCGAGATCGCCGGGTTCGAGGACGGCGCGCGCGGCATCGATGTCGAGCGCGCGGCCCTCTTCCGGGTCCTCGACGCCGGTGACGACCATTCGCCGCTCCGCGATGCGCACGCCTTCGTTGCGCAGGAATCGCCAACCGTGTTCGGCGTAGCTCGCAGCCAGTTCGCCTTCACGACGATCGCGGTAATCGTGATTGCCGAACACTCCGAAGACACCGAGCGGTGCGCTCAAGCTGCCCAGTTCGGCCCGGACGAGTTCAGCTTCCTCATGCCGGTTCGCGACGAGGTCTCCGGTGAACACGATCACGTCGGGATTTCGAGCCTTGACCGTCGCGAGCACGTGGTCCAGGTCACGCCCCTTCAGGAACGGCCCCGCATGCACGTCGGACAGGTGCGCTACGACCAAGCCGTCCAGGTCGGCGCGAGCTTCGGGAATGCGCACGACCTCCTCGCGGACACGCAGTCCCCGCGGACTCAAGTGCCGCCAGCGATACCAGGCGCGGCCGCCCAACATGCGCAGCACGCATTCGGACGTTCGGAAGAACGCGCGGCGCAACCACGAGTGCCGGCGGACCGGCTGACGCAACGGGTCCGCGCGCGTCATCGCGTCAATCGGTGGTCCCGACGCCGCGCTCGGTCGGCTGCCCGACGGCAAGTATCACCTCGCCTTCGGCATCGATCCATTTGGGCTCACCGGCACGCGCGGTCAAGCGCATCCGCAGGCCAAGGGCAGTCATGTCCAAGACGTCCCCGGCCTTCAGGTCGGCGAGGCCCAGCCCGCACTGCACCGTCAGCGGTCCGGTGACCTCGATCGAGCCGGAACCCAGGTCGAAGATCAGCGGCGTGCGCTGTTGCAGGCGCACGGCCGCGTTCGGTTCCAGGCGAATCCGCGCGTCACCCAGCACCAGGTCCGCGCGACCGTCGGGACCGGATTCGACGACCTGGCCGCCCATCAACTTGGTCGGGGCGTCCTCGACCGCGGAACCGCTGATCGAGACCTCGCCCGCCAGCCGGGTCACGACGACCGACGGCAGGGTCGGGAAATCGCGCGTGACGGCCCACATCAGGATCGCCATCAATGCGGGATAGAGGAACAGGCGCAAACGCGAGCGCTTGCCCGCGACGCCACGTGACTCGTCCTCCTGCATCTGGCGCCGCGCCATGGCGCGCGCCTTGGTCTCCTGGTCGCGGACCTCCCGGCGCGCGTGGCCCAAAGCCGCGGTCGTCTCGACCATGCCCGCCCAAACCCCTTTGCACTCCGGGCAGTCGTCCAGGTGCGCCCGCAAGCGCTCGACCTCGGCCCCCGGCAGGCTGGACGACAGGTGCTTCCGCGCGAGGTCGCGCATCTGGCTGCAGAGGTCGGTCGGGTCGGGAGAGGACATCAGGAACGGAGCGACGGCCCCTGTGCATCATCGGCGGGGATCCCGGGATTCCCTCGCCCCAACCGGACAACTCTTCGCCGCGCGACGCGATTCCCCGCCTGGATGGACGGGGGCCCGATGAAGCGCGAGCTAGGCCAAGCGCCGGGCACCCGCCGCGATACGCGCGAGCGATGCTTCGAAGCCCAGCAGGTCGAGCGTCTGGAACAGGTCCGGACCACCGGGCTGTCCGGTCAGGGCACAACGCAACGGCTGGAAGAGGTCCGGGATCTTGGCGTCGTGCTCTTGCACCCAGGCTTTGGTCGCTTCGCCGAGTTCCAGGGCATCCCCGATCGATCCGCGTTCTTTCAGCCAGCCGGCGTAGGCCTCGAGCAGTTCGACGCGACGGTCACGCTTGCGCGCTCCCTTCTCGGCCTTGGGGTCGTACACGACGGCATCGTCCGCGACGAAGAAGTGACCGATCCATGCGGGTAGATCGGCGTACAGGTTCAGGCGCTCCTGGACCGAAACGACGACGCGCTCGAACCACGCGCGACGGTCGGCGATCTGGTCGGCGGTCAGCAGTCCGGCTTCGATCACGAACGGCGCGGTGTGCTCGACGAGTTCGGCCGGGGACTCCTGGCGCAGGTACTCGCCGGCGAGCCAACCGAACTTGTCCATGTCGAAGACCGCGCCGGCCTTCGACACGTCCGTGGCCTCGAAGTTCTGGACGAGTTGCTCCATCGAGAACACCTCGGTCTCGCCATCGAGCGCCCAGCCCTGCAACGCGAGGAAGTTCAAGATCGCCGCTTTGGGATACCCGTTCGCGCGATAGTCCCCCAACGACGTGTCCCCGGTGCGCTTGCTCAACTTCTTGCGATCCTTGCCGAGCATCAACGGCAGGTGCCCGAAGTCCGGCGCTTCGAGCCCGAGCACGCTGTACAGCAGGATCTGCTTGGGTGTGTTGGTCAGGTGCTCTTCGCCGCGCAGGACGTGGCTGATCTGCATGTCGATGTCGTCGCACACGACGACGAAGTTGTAGGTCGGGTTGCCGCCCCCGCGACGCACCAGCACCCAATCGTCGATCTCGGCGTTCGGGAAGGTCACGTCCCCGCGCACGAGGTCGGTGAACGACGTCTCGCCGTCCGGGATGCGGAAGCGCAACGCGAACTCCTCGCCGGCATCCGCGCGCCGCTGGCTCTCGGCCGCATCCAGGTCACGATCCTCGCCGCGGTAGGCCACCATCTGCTTGCGGGCCTCCTGTTCGGCGCGCCATGCATCCAGTTGTTCGGGCGTCGAGAAGTCGCGGTAGGCCACGCCCATCTCGAGCAGCTTCTGGGCCGTCGCGCGGTGACCGTCCACCCGCTCGCTCTGCATGTAGGGCACGTGCGGACCGCCGATGTCGGGACCCTCGTCCCAATCGAGACCGAGCCAGCGCAGACCCTCGAGGATCGCGTCGAGCGATTCCTGGGTGCTGCGGCCCGCATCCGTGTCCTCGATGCGCAGCACGAACGTGCCTTCGTGGCCGCGGGCGAACGCCCAGTTGAAGAGAGCGGTGCGGCACAGACCGAGGTGAACGGTGCCGGTGGGACTGGGGGCGATGCGGACGCGGACGGGACGGGACACGGGGTGGCTCCTCTGGGAAATGGCGCGACGAGGATAGCCGCGCATCGACCCGAACACCCGAGCCGACGCCGGTTCCTGCGCGGTCCGGGAACTCCGGGGTGGGGAATCGCCCCCACCGAGGCTAGATTCGAGGCCATGTCCAACACGTCCCTCACCCCCGACTTCGTCCGCACGCTCCCCAAGGTCAGCCTCCACGACCACCTCGATGGCAGTCTGCGCCCCATCTCCGTGCTCGAGTTGGCCAAGCAGCAGGGTTACGAGGGCCTGCCGGAGAGCGACCCCGATGCTCTGGGCGAGTGGTTCCGACGCGGCGCGAATCGGGGCAGCTTGGCGGAGTACCTCGAAGGTTTCGCCCACACGATCGCCGTGATGCAGACGACGGAAGCGCTCGAGCGCGTCGCCTACGAGTACATCGAGGACATGCACGCCGACGGCATCGTCTACGCCGAGGTGCGCTTCGCCCCGCACTTCCACACCGAGGGCGGCCTGGGCCTCGACTCGGTCATGGATGCGGTGATCAAGGGCCTCGAGCGCGGGCGCGCCGAGTACAAGGTCGAATTCGGCGTCATCGTCTGCGCGCTGCGCAACCAGCCCGCGGAACTTTCGCTCAGCCTCGCTGAACTCGCCGTCGCCTGGTTCGGCCGCGGCGTCTGTGGCTTCGACCTCGCCGGCGAGGAAGCCGGACACCCGCCCAAGCATCACCTCGACGCGTTCCAGTACATCAAGCGCCACAACGGCTCGATCACGATCCACGCCGGCGAAGGATTCGGCCCCGAGAGCATCTGGCAGGCGCTGCAGTTCTGCGGCACGCATCGCATCGGTCACGGCACGCGCCTGGTCGAGGACATCGCCGTCTACGAGGGCAAGGTCATCCGCCTCGGCAGCCTGGCGAGTTACGTGCTGGACCATCGCGTCCCGCTCGAGATCTGCCTCTCGTCGAACGTCCAGACGGGCGCGACGCCCTCCATGCAGGAGCACCCGTTCCCCACGTTCCTGGGCCTCGGCATGCGCGTCACGCTCAACACCGACAACCGTCTGATGAGCGGCGTGACGCTGACCGACGAGTACATGCTGGCGCACAAGGAATTCGGTCTGGGCCTGCAAGCGATGGAGCGCGTGACCGTCAACGGCATCAACGCGGCCTTCTTCCGCTACAAGGACCGCGATCGGGTGCTCAAGGACGTGATCCTGCCCGGCTACGCGGCCGCGCGCGAGGAACTGGGCATCGCGCCTTACTGATCGATCGGCTCTCGACGGGATCGCGCGGCCGACGTACCTTGCTCGCCATGAACGAGATGCGCCTGCACGATCCCGAGGCCTTCGCCGGCCGCGTCGAGATTCGCACGATCGAGAGCTCGTTGCTCAAGGGCAACCCGCTGGGCGATCCGCACCGCCGGGACGTGCCGGTCTACGTCCCGCCCGGTGAGGCGCGCGACCTGCCCGTCGTGTTCGTGCTGACCGGCTACACGGGCCGCGGCCAGTCGCTCCTGGAATCGCATCCTTGGAAGGCGAGCGTCGCGCTGCAGTACGACCGTTTGGTCGCCACCGACAAGGCACCGCCGGTGCTGCTCGTGTTCCCCGATTGCTTCACGCGTTTGGGCGGCAGCCAGTACGTGAACAGCTCGGCGGTCGGTCTCTACGAGGACCACGTCGTGGAAGAACTCGTCCCGTTCGTCGATGCGCACTGGTCGACGCAATCCGGAGGCCGCGGCGTCTGCGGCAAGAGCTCCGGCGGCTTCGGCGCCCTGCACCTCGGCATGCATCACCCGGACACGTTTCACGCCGTCGCGTCGATCAGCGGCGACTGCGCGTTCGAACACGGCTATGCGCACGACTTCCTGCCGGCCTGTCGCGGCCTGCTCGAGCACGGCGGCGACCCCCAGGCGTTCCTGACCAAGTTCGAGACCGATCACAAGCTGAAGGGCGACGGCCACGCGGTGATCTCGCTGCTGGCGATGGCGGCGTGCTACTCGCCGAACCCGATCGCGCCGTTGGGCTTCGACCTGCCGGTGAACCTCGAGACCGGGGAACGCATCAAGGACGTGTGGGACCGTTGGCTGCGCTTCGACCCGGTCGTCGCGGCGGCGGCGCACGTCGATGCGTTGAAGAGCCTGAAACTGCTGCACCTCGAAGCCGGCAAGCGTGACGAATTCCACCTGCAATTCGGCCTGCGGATCCTGGTGCGCAAGCTGAAGGAGCTGGGCGTCCCCCACGACCACGAGGAGTTCGAGGGCGGCCATTTCGACATCAACCACCGCTATCTCGGGGTCATCCCCAAGCTGGTGGCAGCCCTCCGGGGCTGATCCCGTCGGTTCCATCGCCCCCGTGGGCGAAAACGCCGCAAGAACCGACCGCAGGATCTCCGGAAGGGATGAATAGCCCCGGGTCGAATCGGTAGCTTAGGCACCGTCGCTCGAACCCTGTCACCCTCGACCCCCCGAGGTGGCTGCCCCCGACCCGCGAGCGTCCGGAGACTGACCTATGGGATTCCTGCCTGACGAGTGGACGCTGAGAACGACCTATATGGTCCTAGGTGCCGCCGGCGGTGCCATCTTGAGCATCCAGATGGTCCTGATGCTGATCGGCGTCGACGGCGAAGGTGACTTCGATGCTGATGGCGACTTCGATCCGGGTAGCGACGGGATGGGACTGCTCTCCATCCGCGGCGTCGCCAGCTTCCTGACCTTCTTCGGCCTCGTCGGATGGTACGGACTCGAGAACGGCTGGTCGGCGGCCAAGTCGTCGATGGTCGGCCTGGCCGCCGGCTCCGCGATGATGCTGTTGGTCGCGTTCATCATGACGCAGTACCGCAAGCTCGCGTCCGAAGGCAACCTCGACCCGGGCAACGCCGTCGGTACGACGGCCTCGGTCTACCTGAAGATCCCGGGCAACAACTCGGGTCGCGGGAAGATCACCGTGTCCATCCAGGACCGGACGCACGAATATCAAGCCACCACCAAAGGTCCGGAGATCCAGACGGGCTCCGAGGTTCGCGTGGTGCGCATGATCACCGAGAACACGTTCGAGGTGGAGGCGATCTCGTAGCCGACCGGCTGCGACACGACCCTCTGCCCTGCTCCACTCCCTTTCGCACTGGATCCAGATCCGACGGCAACTCCTTCGATGCCGCCCATCCTGATCCTCGTATCCATCATCTTGGTTCTGGCAGGTTTCCTGCTGATCCTCGCTAGGCGCACGAAGCGCTGACATCGACCTCTAGGAGGCTCCACTTGCTACAGACAATGCTCCCTCTCGCCGTGATTCAAGACGGCATCATGGACGGGGACGCCGCGATGGTCTTCATCGTCCTCGCCATCGTTCTGGTCCTTGCGGGCTTCATGCTCATCCTGGCGCGTCGCTACAAGCGCTGCCCCTCGAACAAGATCCTGGTCGTCTACGGACGTACCGCGAAAGGTCAGTCCGCGAAGCCCATCCACGGTGGTGGCACGTTCGTCTGGCCGCTGATCCAGAACTTCGACTACCTCGCGCTGGATCCGATGCAGATCGAGATCCCGCTCGAGGGCGCGCTGTCCCTCGAGAACATTCGAGTCAGCGTTCCGTCGGCGTTCACCGTCGCGGTCGGCACCGAGAAGGAGGTCATGACCAACGCGGCCGTGCGTCTCTTGTCGCTGTCGCGCGGCGAGATCATCAAGCAGGCCGAGGACATCATCTTCGGTCAGTTGCGCCAGGTCATCGCCTCGATGCGGATCGAGGAGATCAACCGGGATCGCGACGTGTTCCTCAGCCGGGTCCAGAGCTCGCTCGAGCCCGAACTGGCGAAGATCGGCCTCGTGCTGATCAACGTGAACATCAAGGACATCACGGACGAGTCGGGTTACCTCGAGGCCATCGGTCGCAAGGCGGCCTCCGAGGCCATCAACCAGGCCGAGATCGACGTGGCGCAGCAGAACCAGCGCGGCGCCATCGGTGTCTCCGAGGCCGAGAAGGAGCGCGCGATCCAGGTCGCCGAGCGCGAGAAGACGCGAGACATCGGCACCAAGACCGCCGAGCGCGAGCGCGCCGTCCGCTTGGCCGAACTCGACAAGGAACGCGTCATCGGCGAGCAGACGTCGCAGTTCGAACAGGAGTCCCAGGTCCGTGACTCCGAACGCGAGATGCGGATCCGGGTCTCCGAGGCGAACGCCAAGGCCGTCACGGGTGAGAACGAGGCCAAGGCCATCGTCGCCGCCACGAACGCCGACCTGAAGGTCCAGGAAGCCGACGCGTTCCAGCGTGGTGAGACGCGCCGTCGCGAGGCCGATGCCGCCGTCCGCGAAGCCCAGTACTTGGCCGAAGCCAAGGCGGCCGAGGCCGAGGGCAAGAAGAACGAGGCGCAGAAGCGCGCCGAGCTCGAGGCGTCCGCCAAGGCCGAGAAGGCCCAGACGATCGTCGACGCACAGGCGCAAGCCGAGAAAGCGCGCATCCTCGCCGAAGGTGAGGCGGCCGCATTGTTCGCCAAGCTCGAGGCTGAGGCGAAGGGTCAGTACGAGATCCTCGCCAAGAAGGGTATGGGTCTCAAGGAGATCGTCAACAGCTGTGGCGGCGCCGACAAGGCCTTCCAGATGTTGATGCTCGAGCACATCGACCACATCAGCGAAGTCGCCGCCAAGGCGATCAGCAACATCAAGTTCGACAAGGTCGTCGTCTGGGACGGGGGCAACTCTGGTTCCGGTGGCGGCGGCAAGTCGGGCACGGCCGGATTCCTCAGCAGCCTGGCGGGTTCGCTCCCGCCCGCGATGCAGATGATGAAGGACATCGGCGGCGTCGAGATGCCGGAGTTCTTCGGCAAGATGGTCTCGGACGCGAAGAAGGCCGAGGTCGTCGAGACCGAACAGGTCGAGGACGCGGCCTCCGAGTAGACCTCGAGTGTTCCATGCGAACCGCCGGGTCCCCCACGACGTGGGAGGCCCGGCGGTTTCGTATTCCGATGGTTGGCGGTACGGAGACGTGCGAACGAACCTGCGGGCCAAGACCGAACGGCCTCGCAGGTAGGGGGAGCCGCCCGACTTCAACCCGATCTCATCCGGCGGACCGATGGCGGCGTTCACCACCATTGGCCCGCCGGATGAGATCGGGTTGAAGTCGCGTGGCTCCGGATACCCGGGAAACTTGGGAATCGATGTCGGAGGTGGTGCATGGGCTGCACGTCAGTGGATGAGCCGGGCAGGATTTCGCGACACGGTTCGCGATCGGCCAGGCCGCCATTCCACCACCTCACTCCCGAAACCCATGTTCCCCATCTTCACGCTCATCGGCGGCCTGATCGCCGCCTCGCCCCTGATCCTCGCACGCAAGCCAGGCGCCAAGGTGATCTTCGACAAGATCGCCCCCTACCAAGCGATCGTCGGCGCCGCGCTGTTCACGCTCGGCATCGTCTGGCTCGTGCGTTGGTTGCCCTTCGCGGGCAGCGCGTTCAGCTCGGTTCGCCTGATGCTGATCCCCGCCATGATCCTGGCGAACCTGGCCGTCGGCTTCGTGCTGGGTTTCGGCCTGATTCGCCGTGTCCTGGTCAAGAACGCAGCCTCCGCAGCGAAGGGTGACGCGCTCTTCGGCAAGCTGCAACGCGTTCAGGCACAGCTCGGCATCGCCACGGCCGGACTGGGTGCGATCTCCTTCGTGATCTGATCGGTCCGCTGAAACACAAGAACCCCGCAGGGCCTCGGACGAGGTGCTGCGGGGCTTCTTCGTGCCTGTGGTCCAAGTCCCGCTAGTCGGATTCCGAGGACTCGGCGGCGCGCGCACGGTCGAGCATGCCGTCGATCACGCCCAAATTGGGATGCTCCGGACCTAACAACTGCTCGAAGCGGCTCCGACTCCGTTCGAGGGCGTCGATCGCGGTCCGATACTCCCCGAGGTGGATCCGCGTCTCCCCCAGGTGCGCGAGCGACTTGGCCGACATCCTCTCGTTGCCCACCGCCTCGAACGTCGTGAGGGCGGCCTCGAATTCGTCGCGAGCCTCCTTGTACCGGCTCAGCCCGTACAGGCACTGGCCACGCAAGTAGCGGCCGAGCGCCACGTCCCCGTGCCCCGTGCCGAAGTTCCAGCGGTCGATCTCGAGTGCCGCGTCGGTCACCTCGAGGGCCTCGGCGAACTGCCCAGCCTCGAACAGGAGCCGGGACTCGATCGTCAGGAAACCGCTCAACACACCATCGTGTTCGAGGTTGCGTCCGCGGGCCTCTTCGGCCCCCGAGCGGATGAGCGTCAACCGCTCCCCCAAGGTCCTCCCCATCATCGGCGACAGCGCCCAGGCCTGGATCGCCTCGAGTCGAAGCGCGTCACCCGGCGGCAAGTGCTCGCGCACGAAAGTGTGGGCCTCGGTGAGGTCGCGCACGTGCTCTTCGACGTTGCCGAGCTGCATGTGAATGGCGAGCCGAGTGTTCAGCAATCGCGCGCGGATGCGTTCGCCCCCGGTCACGTTGGCCGGCAGCTCGGCGAGCCCTCGATCGGCCCAGATCAGGGCCTCGTCGAGCTCGAAGACACGCGTGAGTACGGTCGCGATCTCGGCGATCACTTCGACCCGGAAGATGCGGTTCTCCGGCAGGTCGCCGAGCTGTTCGAGGATCAGGTGCAGCTCTTGCAGCGCCCTCTCGTGGCGCTCGTCCGCAGCCATCTCGCGTGCACGGTTCAACGTCCCTGCGAGGGTCGTGAGCAGTTCGGCCTCCCGCTCCTCGACGGCGAGGTCCAGACGTTCGGCCTTCTCGATCGTCGAGAGGAGCTCCGATTCTCGTTCCTCGACGACACGATCGGAACGCAAGGCCCAGGCCCCTGCGCCGAGACTCAAGACGAGCGCCATCAGCGCCGCGGCCTGCCAGGGATTGCGCCTGCCGCGACGCACCATCCGCCCGACGAGCCCCGTGCGGCGCGCCAGGATCGGGAAGCCCGCCAGGTGTCGCTCCAGGTCCTCGGCCAATGCGGTCGCACTCTCGTAACGCTCGGCCGGCCGCTTGGCCATGCAGGTCGCGACGATCGTATCCAGGTC
>JAJDEX010000249.1 GCA_029259575.1 Planctomycetota bacterium
GTCGAGGCGGGCGATGACCGTGGCGCGCCCTTGCACGCCGTCGACCACGAAGAGTCCGCGTGGATCGGTCTCGCCCTAGTTGAAACCTTGAGCGCCGGAGCCGACGACGCGCACGTCCACGTCCCGCAGGTACGTCCCGTCTTCGCGGTTCAGCGCCTGGATGCGCAACCGACCGGCGTGCGGGTCCTCCTGCACTTCGAGTTCGAGGTCGCTGAGCAGCACGAGGCCGGACGCGAACAGTTCGTCCGCACGACAGATCACCAGGTACGCGCCGGGTTCGGTCAGCGCCAAGGTCGTGGACGTCGTTTGCACGCGCAGGTCGCTGGCGTCCGCCAAGGACACCTGCGTCCGCAACGTGGGGGAGATGCCTGAGAGGTTGACCTGGGTGACGTCGCTCAGGTCGCGCTCGCGCAGGTACAACGTCATCAGGTCGACGCGATACACCAACAGGTCGGCCTCGCTCACGTTCTTGTGCGAGATCTCCAACTCGACCGTTTCGCCGGGGCGCACCGAGGTGACCTCTTCCAGTCCGATCTGCTTGTGACGGAACCCGGCGAGGGCTTCCCGGGCGTCCGAGAACAGGTTCTGGATGCGCTCGTAGTAGTCCGCCGCCGTGACGAGGTCGCGGCTGGCGTGGTGGATCTGGGCCAGGATGTACGTGGCCAGGTCCTTGTTGATGCTGGAGTGCAAGCGACCGACCTCGTCCGCGTACTCCGCGGCGATGATCCGCTTGAGCGAAGTCGTCGCGGCGTCCACGTTGCCCAAGTACCACTGCGCGACCGCCTGGCTGTACAGGAACGCATCGGCGTAGCGCGGTGAGGTGAAGCGCGCGCCCATCTCGCCCGCGAGCTCCGCGGCCCCTTCGAAGTCATCGAGGTCGAGCCGTGCGCTGACCAACGCCAGCGCCGCATCGGCCGCCATCGGGTCCGACGGATAGAGCGCCAGGAAGCGATCCAGATGGCGAATTCCGGCCTTCGTCAACGAACCGCGGCCCCAGCCCTGACGCACCATCGATGCATCCCGCGCAGCCTCGGGCGCGAAGGCCAGCAGCTTGTCGCTGAGCGTCAAGTGCGTCTCGACGACCACCGGTGCGTCGGGGTAGGTCAGCCACAGCTCCTGCAACGTGCGCACCGATCCGGCGCGTTCGCCCAGGGACTCCAACGTGCCGGCGACCTTGAGGTCCTTGCCGAACGTCTCGAGCACCGTGGCGCGGAAGATCAACAGCGCACGCTCGAACTCGTTCAGGTCACGGTAGGCCCCGCCGATCGCCACGATGCGCTCGAAGGGGATCGTGATCGACGGGTCCTTCTCCTTGAGCACCTCGAAGTACTCGACGATGCGGTCGCTCTTCTTGCGGTCGATCGACAGCATCAACAGGCGGTGCGCCGTTTCGACCAGTTGCGTCTCGCGCAGGAAGGGCTCGAAGTCCTTGTACAGCGCGGTCAGCGTCGCGTGGGCCGCGTCGTGCTCGCCGTGGTCGTACTGGGCCTTGCCCAGGTGCAGCAACTCGTCGGGCGTGGGGCGATACTCGTCCGGCGACGTGGCGCCGCGCGGCAACACGGTGATCGTGCTGGCATCGCTGAGCGACATGAAGGACGGCTCGTGCACGCTGCGCAGGATGGCCGGCAGGACGCGATAGGTGCCCGGAACACGACCGATCAGCTCGAAACTGACGTAGCCGCTCGTGTTCTGAGGATCGATCGGCACGATGAGTGCGCCGTTCTGAAGGGTGTAGTCACCCATCCCGCCGCTGAACGTGTCGCTCATCAGATCCGTTCCTGCGGGAATCGGAATCTCGAGCACCAGGTGCCCGTCCGTCAGCTTGCGCGAGGCGCGCCACCAGCGCAGTCGCACGCGCGTCTTGTGGCCCACCGGCAAGTGCGTGACCTGGTTCGACCAGCCCTCGTCGAACCCGGTCACCGAACCGAATCCGGTCGAGAGCTCACGACCGCGGTACAGCGGAGCGACCGCGTAGTACGTGCGTTCGTCCACGTCCATCGGACGAGCGCGGTTGTCGCGCTCCTCGTCCAGGTCGTCCGTGATGCCTCGCAGAACTGCGGCGAAGTGGGGGCGACCCTGGCCTCGCAACGTCAGCTCGACCTTGATCTTGCTGCTCGAGTTGCCGTCCAGCGAGACGTTCAACACATGGCCGCGGTCTCCGGCTTTCAGCTCCAGGTTCTGCGGCGCACCATCGGCGATGCGTACGGTGACGGACGCGTTGCCCTGGTTGGGAGCGTGCAGGGCTTCGTGATCGGACAGCGTCATGACCACCAGGCCATGGGCGCGCGCGAGGCCCCACGGGCGTCCGTCGTGCAGCCACGCGATGCCCTCGGCGACCTTGGGCGAAGCGGGCAGCGATGCGGAGAGCGCGTACACGATCATCGCCGTCTGTTCGATCTGGGATCGGTTCCACGGATCGTTGTCCAGCGTCTTCCAGCAGCAACGCGGGCCGCGCGGGTCGGGGACGACCTCGGCCTGGGACTCCAGGACCTCGGCGATCTCGCGCGCCATCGGTGTGCGACCCTGCAGATGCAGTGCGAGCGACGTGTGGGCGAGGGCCGCGGGGCTGAGCGTATGGCGCTCACGATGCAACCTGTTCAGGGCCGCGAAGTCGCCGGACCCAACCGTGCTCAACGCGTGCTGCAGGACGGCCTTGAGCTCGTCCTGACTCTGCGTCGCGTTCTGGAAGTCCGCGCGCAGTCGGTCCTTGGCCTTCTGCAGGACTGCGTCGTCGATCCGGATACCGCGTGCCTGGGCCTCGGCGAGACCCCAGACGCAGCGCGCCGTGACCATGGGTTGCGTGCGACTCTTGCCGCGGAAACCCCAGCCCCCGTCTCCGTTCTGTGTGGCGTTCAGCGTCGCGACCAAGCTCTGCGCCCGTTCGCGCAGCGCCTCGAGGTCCGCGGGCGAAGCCGCGTTGGTGGACGACGCCGAGCGCAGGACCGCCGCGACGCCGATCAGATCACCGGCGGTCGCAGCGTGCGAACCGTGGTCACCCAGCGCATGGCTGCGGAAGCGATTGC
>JAJDEX010000250.1 GCA_029259575.1 Planctomycetota bacterium
ACCTCGGTCTTGCCGCTGCCGGTGACGCCGCGCAGCAGGAAGGTGCGGTACTCGCGCGCCTCGACCGTTTTGGTGATCGCCTTGACGCAGTGATCTTGATCGTCGGTCAGCTTCTCGGGCTTCGGCCGATCGCCCGTCGACGCGCTCAGCAGGTCGTCCGTCTCCAGCTCGACCTGCACCGAGCGGATCCAGCCCTTCTTCAAGAGCGTCTTGACCGGCGACGACGACAGGTTCAAGCGCCGCAGCAGGTCGGGCTGTTCGATCGGACCCGAAGCATCCAGCAACGTGCGCAACAGTCGGTGCTGGGCCTCGTGCTTCTCCTCGAGCATTTCCAACTGTTCGCGACCGACCCCAGGAACGGGAGACAGCACGGTGACCTTGCGCCGACCGCCCTCGCGCTTCAACGCCGCGGGCAGAACAGCGGCCAACGCCTCGCCCCACGAACAACAGTAGTAGCCCGCCATCCAGCGCGTCAGATCGAGCAGTTTGGCATCGATGACGGGCTCGACGTCGAGCACCGCCGAGATCATGCGCAGCTTGTGACCGGGCACATCGGTCGCATCGGGGAAGCCGACGATCACCGCCACCTCGCGCTTGCCGGCGAACTGGATCGCGACGCGCGAGCCGAGTTCGAGCGAATCGGCCACGTCGGGCGGCGCGACATAGGTGTAGCTGCGACGCAACGGTCGATTGATCGCGACGTCGAGCAGTCGCCCCTCGGGCGCAGGTCGCGGCGGCGGAGCGGTCGGCTCGCCGAACAGATCGACTTCGTCGGTCAACCGCAGCTGCAGGGGGTGGCTGCGCAGCGCGGACAACCTGCCGCGTACTTCTTCATGGCCGCTTCTTGGAGGTCGATCCCGGCGATCGAAGCCAAGGTCGACAACCACGCCAACACGTCGGCGAACTCCCCCTCGAGTTCGTCGCGCGTGTCGCGGCGCAGGGCTCGCGTCAATTCACCGACCTCTTCGCAGAACCACATGTGGGTTCCGGCGAGGCCGCGAGCCGCATCCTTCTCGTAGTAGATGGCCTCGATCAGCTTCTGGAATTCAGTGATCTTCATGGAGAGCGTTGGGCGGTGCGATCAGGCGTTGCGCGTGATCGCGATGCACGAGACGTCGCTGGGGAAAGGCTCGGCCACCGCGTGCTCCTGGAGCGCGGCGACGACGGCGCGGGCGGTCTTCTCGGGACGTGTTCGCATCGAACGAGCCGCCGCGCGCAGCCAGCCGGCTTCGCCCAACTCGTTCGCGTCCGCGTCGATGACTTGGGCCGCGCCCTCGCTGGCGAAGAGCAAGCGGTCGCCGGGCGCGAAGGGGATGCACAACACTTCCAACGTCCTTTCGAAGGCGGGTCCGGCCTCGAAACCGAGCGCGAAGCCCTCGGGGTGCAGCTTGACGGCTTTGCCCTCGGCCGCATGGAAGTGGACCATTGGCAGTTTGTGCCCCGCGCTGCAGATCTCGATCGACGTACCGTTCGGCTCGACCGTGGCGCACACCATCGAGACCGCCAGCCCCGGACGCAGGTCGCGGGACAGCTTGGCGTTCACCCGCGACAGGGCTTCTTGGATCGAATCGGCGCGTTCGAACTCGGAGCGCATGTAGGCGCGCGCCGTGGCTCCGATCAGAGCGGCGGGAATGCCCTCGCCGGTCACCTCGCAGACGATCGCGATGCAACGCGCGCCGGCGGTGACATACTCGTGGAAGCCGCCCCCGATCTCGATGCCCGGTTCGTGGGCGTCGGCGATCGTGAAGCCCGCGACCTGGGGTGTGGACTTGGGCAGAAGCGCGGCGCTGACGTCGCGCGCGACGTCCTTCTCGCGCTCGCGGACGCCGAGTTCGACCTGGGCGTCCTGGGCCTCGCCGAGCTCGATCGCCATCCGATCGATCGAGCGCGCCAGGTGCCCGACCTCGCCGCCCGTGCGCACGCGCGTCTTGTGCCTCAGGTTGCCGCGGGCGATCGTGCGCACGTCGTCGACCAGGACGTGCAGCGGTTTCGAGACCTGCATGGCGACGAGCGCCGCGGCTCCGCCTCCGGTCAGGATGACCAACGCGGTCACGACGAAGAACAGTCCCTTCAGGTCGTCGGCGGGTCGCTCCAGAGGCAGCGGCGCCAGCAGCGAGACCTTGTCCACCGAGTACACGTGGGCTTCGCGGCCCTCGAACGGCGCGACGAGGATCGTGGCGTCGAATTCACCGACGCCGGAGCCGATGCTGCGACCCTCGGAACCGTTCTGGCGAAAAATCGAACCGGGGGAAGCGTCGGGGTGATCCTTGCGGAGCTTCTCGGCCAGAGTCGCTTCACGCAACGCGGTCTGGGTCGAGCGACCGATCAACTCGTTCGACTTCTGGAAGAGCAGGTAGCCCGCACCGACCATCACCACGGCCAACACCACGCTGGTCGTCAGCGCGAAACGCGCGGCGATGGACAGGCCACCTCCCGATCGGGACGAGCGACTCAAAGCGCAGGGTTCGTGGCGGAAGGCATCAGAGGACGGGGTTCCAGATCCAGAGGTTGCCCTCGGAGCCGGGCAGCAAGGTGCGCAGCACGGCCATGACCGCCAGGCCGTAGAGACCCGCGATCACATCGTCCAGGAGTATGCCGTCTCCGCCGGGGATGCGCTCGAAGCGACGCACGGGGGGCGGTTTGGTGATGTCGAACAGGCGAAAGACGGCGAAACCGACGATCAACGTGACCCAGCTGGGCGGCGCGACCCAGGCGATCGTGACGAGGTAGCCGATGACCTCGTCCAGCACGTAGAACTGGGGATCCTTGCCCGAGCGGGCCTCGGCCCAGGGGGCGAGCGCGCGACCGATCAGATACAGCACGACGCAAGCCGCGATCAGCCACGCCAGGAACGGGTCGGTGTCACGCAACAGCCACGCGATCGCGACGCCGCCCAACGTGCCGAACGTCCCCGGAGCCTTGGGCGCCAGGCCGAGGCCACCGGAGGTCACGATCAGGAGCTTCAGGCGATTCACTGCTCGGTCTCCGCCAAGATCTTGCGCGCCTTCGTGATGTAGCCGACGCCCGAACCGAGCGTCGCGATCAGTGTGATCCAGACCATCGAGTGGATGAACCAGAGCCAGAAGGTCTTCCAACCCTCGGGCCAGGCGTAGGCCTCGTACCACATCAATCCACCGACGGCGATGCACTGGGCGATCATCTTGATCTTGCCGAACCCGTCCGCGGGGAACTCGCCACCGACCTTCTCGACGTAGCTGCGGATGCCGGTGACGAGCAGTTCGCGCGCCAGGATCACGACGACCATCCAGACCGGCATGAAGTGCTCGGTCCAGGGCATCGCGGCGCCGTAGATCATCGCGCCCAGGATCAACACCTTGTCGGTGAACGGATCGGCGATGCGGCCGAACGCGGACACGAGCTTGTCGCGTCGCGCGAGGTAGCCGTCCAGGAAATCGGTCGCGGCGGTGACCACGAACAGCCAGAAGCAGAACGCCGTGAGGCCGCGGTGATCGCTGATCAGCTCGGCACCGTCCTTGGGCGAGACGGCGAAGTCCTGCATGTACGTGAAGATCCCGAACAGCACCATCGAACCGACGAACCGCATCGCGGTGATCCGGTTCGGCCAGTGCGCGAAGACCCCCATCAGGACACCTCACCCACGAGGTCGTAGTCGTCGGTGGTGTCGGTGATCTGGACCTGGACGCGTTCGCCCACGTCGAGGTGACCCTGGACGAAGACGCGCGGGTCGACCTCGGGCGCGTCCATCGACGTGCGGCCCAGCGCCCAGCCCTCCGCGTCGGTGCCCTCGTCGATCAGGACCTCGAGGGTCTGGCCGACCTGGGCGCGCTGGGTGGCTTCGAGGTTCGCGTCGCGGGCTCGTAGCACGGCGTTGAGGCGCGCGTCGATGACGTCCGAGGGAACGTCGTCCTTGAGTGCGAAGGCGGGCGTGTCTTCCTCGTGCGAGTAGGCGAAGGCGCCCAATCGACCGATGCCGTACTCCTTCACGAAGGAGACGAGTTCCTCGGCATCCGCGTCGGTCTCGCCGGGGAAGCCGACGAGCAGCGTGGTGCGCAGCGCGATGTTCGGGACCTCGTCGCGCAAGCGGTCGAGGGTCTTGCGCACCTGGTCGCCGCTGCCGGCACGGCGCATGGCGCGCAGCACGGGCGTCGCGATGTGTTGCGTCGGAATGTCCAGGTACGGCACGACGCGCGGGTGTTCGCGCAGCAGCGTCGTGAGGGCCCACGGAAAGCGGTTGGGGTACGCGTACATGACGCGCACGCGGTGGTCGCCGTCGAGCTCGGCGAGCGACTCGACCAGGTGCGGCAGCTCGAGGTCCATGTCGCGGCCCCAGGCGGTCGAATCCTCGGCGACGAGGACGAGTTCCTTGACGCCGGCGGCGATCAGGTCCTCGGACTCGGACAGCACCGCGGCCGGCGACTTCGAACGGTGCGGGCCGCGAATGCCGGGGATCGCACAGAAGCTGCAGGTGTGGTCGCAGCCGTGGCTGATGCGCATGTAAGCGTACGAGCCGGGCGTCGCGAGCATGCGTGCGTCCTCGCGCTCGGGCGGGCGCAGACCGGGGCTCTCCAGGTACGAACCGATGGTCTTGCCGTCGACCATGTCGCGCACGCTCTTGGCGAGCTCGCGGTAGTTCGAGATCTCGGACCACAGGTCGACGTCCGGGAACTCCTCGGCCAGGCGGCGCTTGTAGCGCTGCACCAGGCAGCCGGCGACGACGACGTGCTCGAGGGAGCCCTTGCGCTTCTGCTCCAGGAGCTCGCGGATCGAGCGATAGGACTCCTCGCGCGCCGGTCCGATGAACGAACAGGTGTTCAGCACCACGGTGCCCGCGTCGGCGGTGTCGCCGGTGACCATGAGCTCCCGCTCGGCGAGTCGCGCCAGGATCAACTCGGAGTCGATCAGGTTGCGGGCGCACCCGAGGTGCACCAGGGCGACGACCTCGGCCGACGGAGTTGTACGTTCGCTAGCGGCGGGGGTCACAGGTAGGGCGAAGACGCCCGCGGGGCTGATTGGGCCGGATCAGGAGGTCGGCGCCTTGGCCAACCACTCCTCGGAAGTGAGCAGGATATCACGCTGCTGACCGCCCATGTACGGCCCGATGAGCCCAGCTTCCTGGAGTTCATCGAGGATGTCGCAGGCCTGCTCGAAGTCGAGGTCGAATCGGCGCTGGAGCAGGGAGACCGCGACGCGGCCCTCCTCGAGGAACAGGTTGCCGGAGGAGACCAGCAGGGCCGGATCGGTGCCGCCAGCCTTGGCGACCACGCCCTTGGAGGCCTTCGAAGCCGACTTGGGAGCCGGTTCCGGCGTCGGTGCGGGCTCGGACTTCGTGGCCTTCTTGGCGGGAGCCCTCTTGGCCGGAGCCTTCTTCGCGGGCGCCTTCTTGGCCGGCGCCTTCTTGACGGGAGCTTTCTTGGGGGAGGCCTTCGGAGATGGAGCGGGCTCGAGGACGACCTCGGGCTCGGTCTCCAGTTCGGCGACCTCTTCGACCTCGGCGGGTTCGTCCTCGGACTCTTCGGCCTCGTCTTCGATCTCAGCGGCTTCCTCGGACTCTTCGTCCTCCTCCGCTTCTTCGTCCTCGTCCTCTTCGTACTCGGCGGCCTCTTCGTCCTCTTCGTCCTCTTCGTCCTCTTCGTCGGACTCCTCCTCCTCGTCTTCTTCTTCTTCGTCTTCCTCGTCGTACTCAGCGGCTTCCTCGGACTCCTCGTCCTCTTCCGCTTCTTCTTCTTCCTCTTCCTCTTCCTCTTCCTCTTCGTACTCGGCGGCTTCCTCGTCCTCCTCGTCCTCCTCGTCGGACTCCTCTGCCTCCTCGTCTTCTTCCTCTTCTTCCTCTTCTTCCTCTTCTTCCTCTTCTTCCTCTTCTTCGTCGGACTCAGCGGCTTCCTCGGACTCTTCGCCCTCTT
>JAJDEX010000026.1 GCA_029259575.1 Planctomycetota bacterium
CCGATCCGGTGCAGGTCTCGCACGTGTTGACGCGCTGGACCTTGACGGACTTCGTGACGCCCGCGTCGATCTCCTCAAGCGTGAGGTCGAGGACGATCTTCAGGTCGCGCCCCTTGGGCGGACCGCCACGACGTCGGCCACCGCCACCGCCGAACAGGTCGCCGAAGAAGCTGCTGCCGCCTCCGCCACCGCCGCCGAAGATGTCGCCGAAGTGCGAGAAGATGTCCTCCATCGAGGAGAAGCCGGCGCCGCCGCCCATGCCGCCCGGCGCGAACGCCTGGTGACCGAACTGGTCGTACTTGCTGCGCTTCTCGTCGCTCGAAAGAACGTCGTAGGCCTCGGCCGCTTCCTTGAACTTGGTCTCGGCGGCCGCATCACCCGGATTCTGGTCCGGGTGGTACTTCATCGCCAACTTGCGATACGACTTCTTGATCGTCGTCGCATCGGCGCCCTTCTCCACCCCGAGCACTTCGTAATAGTCGCGCTTGTCGCTCATCGATCGTTCTCGTTCGGTGCCGTGGAGGGGTTGGAGACACGAACGGGGGACGGGTTGGGCCCATCCCCCGATTCGTGAACTCGGTCGGTGGTGGAATCAGGCGACGCTGCCGGCGATGGCCTCGTCCTTGAGCTCCGTGACCATCGTGTCGGTGGTGAGCAGGAGGCCCGCGATCGACCCGGCGTTCTGGAGCGCGGAGCGCACGACCTTGGCCGGATCGATGATGCCGGCTTTGATCATGTCCTCGTACTGGCCGGTCAGCGCGTTGAAGCCGAAGGTCTTGCCCTTCTCACGCACGGTCTCGGCCACGACCGAACCGTCCTCACCAGCGTTCTCGGCGATCTGACGGATCGGAGCTTCGAGCGCACGCTCGATGATCAGCGCGCCGAACTTCTCGTCGCCCTTGTACTTGCCCGCCTTGACGGCTTCGGCTGCACGCAGGAGAGCGGTGCCACCGCCGGGGACGATGCCCTCGGCGATCGCAGCGCGGGTCGCGTTGAGGGCGTCCTCGACACGGTCCTTGGTCTGCTTCATCTCCGCTTCGGTGCGGCCGCCGACCTTGAGGATCGCGACGCCACCGGTGAGCTTGGCGAGACGCTCTTCGAGCTTCTCGGTGTCGTAGGACGACGTGCTCTTCTCGATCTGGATGCGGATCTGCTTGCAGCGCTCGTCGATGGCCTTCTTCTTGCCACCGCCCTTGACGATCGTGGTCGAGTCCTTGCCGATCACGATGCGGCCCGCCTTGCCGAAGTGTTCGGCGGTGACCTTGTCGAGCGGGATCCCGATGTCGGCCGTGATCGCGGTGCCGCCGGTCAGGGCAGCGATGTCCTCGAGGTACGCCTTGCGACGCTCGCCGAAGCCGGGCGCCTTGACCGCGCAGACGTTGAGCACGCCGCGCAGCCGGTTGATGACGAGCGCGGAGAGCGCTTCGCCGTCGATGTCCTCGGCGATGACCAGGAGGGGGCGCTGCGATTGCGCTGCGGCTTCCAGGGCCGGCAGGAACTCGCGCACGTTCGAGATCTTGTTGTTGCAGATCAGGATGTTGGCGTCCTCGTACTCACAGACGAGCTTGGCCAGGTTCGTGGCGAAGTAGGGCGACATGTAGCCCTTGTCGAACTCCATGCCCTCGACGACCTCGAGCTCGGTCTCCATGGACGAGTTCTCCTCGACCGTGATGACGCCGTCGTCACCGACCGCTTCGAACGCGTTCGCGATGAACTCGCCGATCACCGGGTCGTTGTTGGCGGAGATGCCCGCGACGGCGGCCTTCTCGGCCTTCGTCTTGACCTTGCGCGCCTGGGCCAGGATCGCCTCCGAGGCGATGGCGACGGCCTTGTCGATACCGTTGCGCAGCCCGATCGTGCTGACGCCCGTGGCGGTGTACTTCAGACCTTCGTTGAAGATCGAGGACGCCAGGACGGTCGCCGTCGTGGTGCCGTCACCCGCGACGTCGTTCGTCTTGTTGGCGACCTCGAGCACGAGCTTGGCGCCCATGTTCTCGAAGGGATCCTCGAGTTCGATCTCCTTGGCCACCGAAACACCGTCTTTGGTGATGTGCGGCGAGCCGAAGGACTTCTGGAGGATGACGTTGCGTCCCGCGGGACCCAGGGTGACGCGCACGGTGCGCGCGAGCTTTTCGATGCCGGCCTTCATTTTCTGGCGGGCCGAGTCATCGAACATGATTTGCTTTGCCATGACGGAGATTCCTGTCGTGTGTTCTTGGTTGTTCTTGTGGGGGCGAGGTCAGGGGTTGGTCGGGATCACATTCCCATTCCCATGCCGCCCATTCCGCCCATGTCCATGCCGCCGCCCATGCCGCCCATTCCATCCATGCCGTCCATGTCGCCGCCGGGGGGACCGGACTTGACCTTCTCGGGCTTGTTGGCGATGAGGGCGTCGGTGGTGAGCAGCAAGCTGGCGACGCTGACCGCGTTGAGCAGCGCCGACTTCGTGACGCGGGTCGGGTCGACGATGCCGGCCTTGACCATGTCCACGTACTCACCGTTCAGGGCGTCGAAGCCCCAGGTGACCTTCTTCTCACGCAGGATGCGGTGCGCGATGACCGGACCCTCGTGGCCCGCGTTCTTCGCGATCGTCTCGACGGGGAGGCTCAGGGCCTCGAAGAGGATGTCGAGCCCCATGTTGTAGTCGGTGTCGTCCTGGACCTTGAGGTCGAGGGCCACGTTGCGGGCACGCAGGAGCGCGCAGCCACCGCCGGGCAGGATGCCCTCGGCCACCGCGGCACGCGTGGCGTGCAGGGCGTCCTCGATCAGAGCCTTGCGCTCCTTGACCTCGGTGTCGGTCGCGCCGCCCACGTTGATCTGGGCGATTCCACCGGTCAGCTTGGCCAGGCGTTCCTGCAGCTTCTCGCGGTCGTAGTCCGACGTGGTCGTCTCGATCTCGCGGCGGATCTGGCCGACGCGCGCATCGATGTCGGCACGCTTGCCCTTGCCCGAAACGATCGTGGTGTCGTCGTTCGAGATGACGACCTGCTTGGCGCTGCCGAGATGCTCGGGGCCGACGTTCTCGAGCTCGAGACCGACGTCCTTCATGATGGCGGTCGCACCGGTGACGGCGGCGATGTCGAGCAGCATCTGCTTGCGACGGTCGCCGTAGCCAGGAGCTTTGACGGCGCAGCACGAAACGATGCCGCGCAGCTTGTTCACGACCATCGTGGCCAGCGCTTCGGACTCGACGTCCTCGGCGATGATCAGGAGCTGCATGCCCGCAGCCTTGGTCTTCTCGAGCAGCGGCAGCAGTGCCTGGATGTTCGAGATCTTGCCCTCGTGGATCAGGATCGCGGGCTTGTCGAACTCGCACTCCATCGAATCGGGGTTCGTGGTGAAGTGCGGCGACAGCATGCCGCGGTCGAACTGCATGCCCTCGACGACGTCGACCTCGGTGCTGGTGGACTTGCCGTCCTCGACGGTGATGACGCCATCCTTGCCGACCTTCTTCATCGCTTCCGCGATG
>JAJDEX010000251.1 GCA_029259575.1 Planctomycetota bacterium
ACTGACACGGTACTCCCGATTGCCGCAGGATCACCCGGACGTGACGACGCATGACCCCGTGACGCATTGGGCTCGCAACACCGTCCGCGCTCCGTTGCGGCGAGCGCTGCACGGATACGAAAAAAGCCCCCAGCGGGGGCTTCCTTCGTATCTGTGCGCCGAACGCCGTCAGGTGTTCGACCAGAGGCACCGGGCCGTCAGGTGTTCGGCCAGAGAGTTGGCACTATGCGCTAGCGCGCATAGTGCGCGTAGGCCTTGTTGGCTTCGGCCATCTTGTGGACGTTCTCTTTCCACTGCACCGAGGCGCCGGTGCCGGAGTAGGCGTCGATCAGCTCTTCCGCGAAGCGCTGGGCCATCGGCTTGCCCTTCTTCTTGCGGCTGTTGTCGACCAGCCAGCGAATGGCGAGCGACTGCTGACGGTGCTTCTTGACCTCGCGCGGAACCTGGTAGTTGGCACCACCGACGCGCTTGGAACGAACCTCGACGGCCGGGCGAGCGTTCTCGACGGCGGACTCGAAGATTTCGTTCTGGTTCTCGACGTCGGGCAGCTTCTTGGAAGCGATGTCCAGGGCGTCGTAGAAGATCTTCTGAGCAGTACTCTTCTTACCGTCGAGCATCAGCTTGTTGATGATCTTCGTGGCAAGCATCGAGTTGAACTTGGGGTCGGCCTTCTGGAGGTCGGCCGTTGATTTGAAGTTACGCGGCATGGCGATGTGTTCTGGGCTTTCGCTGGACTCAGCTTGCGCCGATCAGGACTTGGGACGTTTGGTCCCGTACTTGGACCGGCTCTGGTTGCGACCGTCGACACCACTGGTGTCGAGGGTGCCACGCAGAATGTGGTAACGAACACCGGGAAGGTCGCGCACACGACCGCCACGGATCAGGACCACGCTGTGCTCCTGAAGGTTGTGCCCCTCACCGGGGATGTAGGCGGTGACCTCTTTGCCGTTCGAAAGACGGACACGAGCGATCTTCCGGAGCGCCGAGTTCGGCTTCTTCGGAGTCTGGGTCTTGACCTGCAAGCACACCCCGCGCTTCTGCGGGCAGCTGTCCAAGACCGGAGACTTGGAGCGCTTGATGGGCTTCTTGCGACCCTTGCGGATCAGTTGGTTGATGGTGGGCATGATGCTTGTCGTCCCGAGGCGAAGGTTCGTGCCTCGAGCGGGGGGGCCCCGCCGCGCTCTCACGCAGGTTCGGGCCGGAAGATTCTAGGGGCCTCCCCCACGGCGTCAAGCACCTGGGGGAAGCGTTGTGGTGTCGGGAGCTGATTTCTGGCCCAGCGCCTGGATTCAGGCGCTCGGGTCGAACTCAGGCCTGGGGGGTGTCGCCGGCTTCGCCTTCGGGCTTGTTCGGCTCGGGAGTGGGCTCGGGGGTCTCGGGAGTGGACTCGGACGGGGCCGGGGGCTCCGTCGCCGCCTCCACGATCGGCGGGGTCTCGACCGGTGCCGGGGGGACTTCCGCTTGCGGAGCCTCCGGTGCCGGTGCGACCGGGGTCGCGGCCGGAGGGGCCATGACCGGAGGCGAGGCGACCGCCGCACCACCCCCATCGAACGGATCGGAACCGGTCGGCGCGAGCGCCGCCATGCCGGCATCGACGCTGCCCGTGAGCAGCGCTTCCATGTCGGAGTCCATCGGCCCGGTGGGCTGGAACGTCGAACCGCCGATCTCGCCGAAGTCGATGTTCTTCTTCACGCGGGTGCGGTAGTGGTCGCGGAAGCCCGTGCCCGTCGGGACCATGTGGCCCAGGATCACGTTCTCCTTGAGACCGACGAGCAGGTCGCGCTTGCCGGCGAGGGCCGCCTCGGTGAGCACCTTGGTCGTCTCCTGGAAGGAGGCCGCCGAGATGAACGAATCCGAGGAGAGCGACGCCTTCGTGATGCCGAGCAGCAACGTCTGGCCGGTGGCCGGCTTGCGACGTTCCTTGCGCAGACGCTCGTTCTCGGTGCGGAAGCGGTACTTGTCCACCACCGCGCCGGGAAGGAACTCGCTGTCACCGGAGTCGGTGATCTGCACCTTGCGCATCATCTGGGACAGGATCGTCTCGATGTGCTTGTCGTCGATCGTCACCGATTGGCTGCGATAGACGTTTTGGATCTCGCGCAGGAGGTAGACCTGGACCGACTCCTCGCCGTTGATCCGGAGCATGTCGTCCGGATACAGCGGGCCGTCGACCAGCGCCTCACCGGCACGCACTTCGTCGCCCTTGTGGACGCGCAGGTGCTTGCCCTGGGGCACAGCGTGCTCGTGCTCTTCGAGCACCTCGCCATCGGCTCCGACGGCGCGCACGATGATCGTCCGCTTGCCGCGCTTGCGATCGCCGAGTTCGACGACGCCGTCGATCTCGGACATGACCGCCGGATCCTTCGGGCGACGAGCTTCGAAGAGCTCGGTGACGCGCGGCAGACCACCGGTGATGTCCTGGGTACCCGTCGCTTCACGCGGGGACTTGGCGAGCAACTCGCCCTGGCCGATCTTCTGGCCGTCCTCGACCTCGAGATAGGCCTTCTCGGGGATCGGGTACAGGGCCAGGCGTTCGCCGTCCTTGTCCTCGAGCACGAGCTGCGGGTGAAGGTCACCCTTGTGCTCGATGACCTGCGCGCGCGTCGTTCCACGGCGCGAGTCACGCTCGATCTTCAGCGTCTTGCCTTCGACCAGGTCCTCGAAGCGCAGGATGCCCGCGAACTCGGAGATGATCGGGACGTGGTGCGGGTCCCAAGTACAGAGGGATTCGCCAGCCTCGATGTCGGCTCCGTCCTTGACCGCCATGACGGCGCCCGTCGGGATGGAGTAGCGATCGATCTCGCGACCTTGATCGTCCTCGAGAACGACCTCGCCGTTCCGGTTGAGAACGATGATCTCCTTCTTCTTGTTGGAGACCGCGCGCAGGTTCTTGAAGACGACCTTGCCGGCACGCTTCGTCTTGCGGTCGTTCTCCTCGACGGAACGACTGGCCGTACCACCGATGTGGAACGTCCGCATGGTGAGCTGCGTGCCCGGCTCGCCGATCGACTGGGCGGCGATGATGCCGACCGCCAATCCACGCTCGCCGAACTGGCCGCGCGCGAGGTCCATGCCGTAGCAACGGGCGCAGACGCCGAGGGCGGCTTCGCACGTCAGCGTACTGCGGACGCGGATGCTCTCGTGGCCGAGCGCTTGGATACGGGCCGCGATGTCCTCGGTGATGATCTCGTTCTCGCGAACGACGATCTCGTCACTGACCACATCGACGATCGGCGAACGCGCGACGCGTCCTTTGATGGCCTGGGCCAGGGACACCGCGACGCGGTCACCCTTGTAGACGATGTGCTTCGTGACGGCGCCGAGGGTGCCGCAGTCGTCCATCGTGATGACGACGTTCTGCGCGACGTCCGTCAGCTTACGTGTCAGGTAACCGGCGTCGGCCGTCTTGAGCGCCGTGTCGGCCAATCCCTTCCGCGCGCCGTGCGTGGACGAGAAGTACTCGAGCACCTTCAGGCCTTCCCGGAAGTTGGCCTTGATCGGCGTCTCGATGATCTTGCCGGAGGGCTTGGCCATCAGGCCGCGCATGCCGCCGAGCTGACGAATCTGGTCGACGGAACCACGGGCGCCGGAACTGACCATGCACCAGATCGGGTTGACGTACCCCGTCTCCGGATCGAAGTCCTTGGCGAGCACACCCATGAGGTCCTCACCCACCTTCTCGCGGGCGTGGGTCCAGAGGTCGATGATCTTCAGGTAGCGCTCGCCGTCGGTGATGACACCTTTGTTGAACGCTTTCTCGATCTTGTCGATCTCGGCCTGGGTCTCGTCGAGGATCGCCTGCTTGGTGACCGGGATCCGGATGTCGCTCTTCGCGAACGACAGACCCGCGCGGGTCGCCGCCTTGAAGCCGAGGTCCTTCAGGTCGTCGAGCAGACGCAGCGTGGCGTCGCGACCGAGCAGGTGGTGGCAGTCGGAGATGAGCGACTGGATCGCGCCCTTCGACAGCTCGTAGTTGTAGAACGGCATCCCCTGGGGAAGGATGTCGTTGAAGATCGCGCGGCCGATAGAGGTGGTGACGTACGCCGCACCCTCGTCGCTCGGGACCTTGCCGTTCTCGTCGATCTCGATCGGCTCGTCGTTGCGACCGAACTTGACCAGCTGGCCGGGCTCGAGGCGCACCGAGACGGCGTCGTGCGTACGGGCCTGACCGTGACCGTAGGCCAGGTACAGCTCGTGCAACGAGGAGAAGCGGCGGGGCTTCGCCTCGCTGGGCGGCGGCGTCTTCGAGAGGTAGTAGATCCCGAGGACCATGTCCTGGGACGGCGAGATGATCGGCGAACCGTTGGCGGGCGAGAAGATGTTGTTGCTCGCCAGCATCAGGGTCGAGGCCTCGATCTGCGCCTCGAACGAGAGCGGCAGGTGCACGGCCATCTGGTCCCCGTCGAAGTCGGCGTTGAAGCCGCCGCAGACGAGCGGGTGCAGACGGATGGCGTTGCCCTCGATGAGCACCGGCTCGAACGCCTGGATGCCCATGCGGTGCAGCGTGGGCGCACGGTTGAGCAGCACCGGGTGGTCGCGGATGACCTCCTCGAGGATGTCCCAGACCTCCTCGTCACGACGCTCGAGCATGCGCTTGGCGGACTTGATGGTGTCCGCGAGGCCGAGCTCCTTGAGGCGTCGGATGATGAACGGCTGGAAGAGCTCGAGCGCGATCTTCTTGGGCAGACCGCACTGCGTCAGACGCAGTTCGGGCCCGACGACGATGACCGAACGTGCCGAGTAGTCGACACGCTTGCCGAGCAGGTTCTCGCGGAAGCGACCCTGCTTGCCCTTGATCATGTCCGTGAGGGACTTGAGCGGGCGGTTGGACGAACCGAGCACCGGGCGACGGCAGCGACCATTGTCGAACAGCGCGTCGACGGCCTGCTGGAGCATCCGCTTCTCGTTGCGGATGATGACCTCGGGCGCGTTGAGGTCGAGCAGCTTCTTGAGGCGGTTGTTGCGGTTGATCAGGCGCCGGTAGAGGTCGTTGAGGTCGGAGGTCGCGAAGTTGCCCGAGTCGAGCAGGACGAGCGGGCGCAGGTCCGGCGGGATGACCGGGATCACGTCCAGGATCATCCACTCGGCCGAGTTGCCCGAGTCACGCAGCATCTCGACGGTGCGCAGACGCTTGATGATGTCCTTCTGACGCTGCTTCGAGCGGGTCGTCATGAGCTCCTCGCGGAGCTCCTCGCTGACCTGCTGGAGCTCCAGGTTGCGCAGGATCTTCTTGACCGCTTCGGCACCCATGTCGGCGTCGAACTCGGCCCCGTACTTCGCGCGACTGGCGCGGTACTCGTCCTCGGTCAGCAGCTGGTACTTCTCGAGCGGCGTGTCGCCGGGCTCGATCACCATGTAGTCCTGGAAGTAGATGAGCCGCTCGAGGCTGCTCACCTTGCAACCCAGAAGGTTGCCCATGCGCGAAGGCATGGCCTTGAAGAACCAGATGTGAGCGACCGAAGCGGCGAGGTTGATGTGCCCCATCCGCTTGCGACGCACGCGACTGTGCGTGATCATCACACCACACTTGTCGCAGACGATGCCCTTGTGCTTGATGCCCTTGTACTTGCCGCAGAAGCACTCCCAGTCCTTCTCAGGACCGAAGATGCGCTCGCAGAAGAGGCCATCGCGCTCCGGACGGTAGGTCCGATAGTTGATGGTCTCGGGCTTCTTGACCTCGCCGTAGCTCCAGGAACGAATGTCCTCGGGCGACGCCAGCGCGATGGTCACGCTGCCGAAGTCGTTGATGCGGGTGTACTTGGAATCCGCCGATTGAGTGTCGACCACTAGAGTGCCGCCTTCTTGTGGAGCTGCATGTTGAGGCCCAGGCCCCGGATCTCGTTCGTGAGCACCTCGAAGGACACCGGCGTACCGGGCTCGAGGATGTTGAGGCCTTTGACCATCGATTCGTAGATCTTGGTCCGGCCGTCGACGTCGTCCGACTTGACGGTCAGGAGTTCCTGGAGGATCGCGGCTGCGCCGTACGCCTCCAGTGCCCAGACTTCCATCTCCCCGAAGCGCTGGCCGCCGAAGCGCGCCTTGCCGCCGAGGGGCTGCTGCGTGATGAGGCTGTACGGGCCGGTCGCCCGCGCGTGCACCTTCTCGTCGACGAGGTGGTGCAGCTTCAGCATGTACATCACGCCGACCGTGACGTCCTGTTCGAAGGACGTGCCGGTGCGACCGTCGAAGAGTCGGAACTTGCCGGTGCCGGGCAAGCCCGCCTCGACCAGCATGTTCTCGATCTCATCCTCGTTCGCGCCGTCGAACGCGGGGGTGTAACAGCGAATGCCGAGGTGCTTCGCCGCGAGGCCCAGGTGGGTCTCGAGGATCTGCCCGACGTTCATCCGCGAGGGAACACCCAGCGGGTTGAGCACGATGTCGACCGGGGTGCCGTCTTCCAGGTACGGCATGTCCTCGATCGGACAGACCTTGGAGATGACACCCTTGTTGCCGTGGCGGCCGGCCATCTTGTCGCCGACCGACAGGTTGCGCTTGGTCGCGACGTAGACCTTGACCATCTCGAGCACACCGGTCGGCAGCTCGTCACCTCGGCTGAGGCGGTTGACGATCTTGTTCTTGTCGGCTTCCTTGCCCTCGATCTTCGACTGGTACTCGTGGATCGCACGGGTCGACAGGTCACGCTTGGTGGCGTCGGTGCTCTCCTCGCTGGCGGCGAGGCACAGGACCTTGACGCGACGCAGCTCGTCGTACGTCGACGTGTCGTCGAGCGCGAACGGCTTGCCGGTCAGGTCGTCGTGGATGACGGTGCTCAGGATGTCCTGGACCTTGTCGAGCATCTTCGACGTGTAGTCGCGGAGCGCGAGCAGGAACGCCTTCTCGGCATCCCGGATCACGGTCAGCGCCTTAGTGCGCTCGGCGTCCGTCAGGTTCACGCGGCGCGAGAACTTCTGGGCGTCGATGACCACGCCACGCGTGCCGGGGGGCATCGTGAGCGAAGCGTTCTTCACGTCGACGCCGGCCTTGCCGAAGATCGCGTGGAGGAGCTTCTCTTCCGGAGTCAGCTCGCTCTTGCTCTTGGGCGCGACCTTGCCGACCAGGATGTCGCCGGCTTCGACGAACGTTCCCGTGCGGACGATACCGGCCTCGTCGAGCGACCCGAGGGAGCGCTCGCCGACGTTCGGGATATCGCGGGTGAACTCTTCCTTGCCGAGCTTGGTCTCGCGGATCTCGACCTCGTACTCCTCGATGTGCACCGAGGTGAAGACGTCGTCACGCACCAGGCGCTCCGAGACCAGGATGGCATCCTCGTAGTTGAAGCCGTCCCAGGTCATGAAGGCCACGACGAGGTTCTTGCCGAGGGCGAGCTCACCGCCGTGCGACGAGGCGCCGTCAGCGAGCAGCGTGCCCACCTCGACCTCCTGCCCCACCTTGACCACCGGGCGGTGGTTCTGCGTGGTGCGCTCGTTCATCCCGCGGAACTTCGTCAGGAAGTACTCGTCGTCGCCAATGATGATGACGCGGCTGTCGACGTAGTCGACGGTGCCGGCCTTCGTGGCGTACAGGGGCATGTTCGAGTTGGCCGCGACCGGCTTCTCCATGCCCGTTCCGACGATCGGGATCTCGGGGATGATGAGCGGAACGGCCTGGCGCTGCATGTTCGATCCCATGAGCGCGCGGTTGGCGTCGTCGTGCTCGAGGAACGGGATGAGCGAGGCCGAGATGCCGATGATCTGCTTGGGGCTGACATCGACGTAGTTCAGCTTCTCGGGCGGAACCTCGATGTTGTCGCCGTCCTTGCGGGCGAGGACACGCTCCTGGAGGATCTTGCCGTCCGCGTCGACGGTGACGTCGGCGGGCGCCATGATCTGGCCGGTTTCCTGGTCGGCGCGCAGGTACTCGACCTTGCGGCTCAACTTGCCCTTGGTCACCTTGCGGTAGGGCGTCGTCAGGAAGCCGTACGAGTCGAGCTTCGAGTAGAGCGCGAGCGACGAGATGAGACCGATGTTCGCGCCTTCCGGCGTTTCGATCGGGCACAGGCGGCCGTAGTGCGACAGGTGCACGTCCCGGACGTCGAAGCCGGCGCGCTTCCGGTTGAGACCACCCGGGCCGAGCGCCGACAGGCGGCGTTCGTGGGCGAGCTGGGAGAGCGGGTTGGCCTGGTCGACGACCTGGCTGAGCTCGGAGCGACCGAAGAAGTACTCGACGGCGCTCGAGAACGTCTTCGAGTTGATCAGCGTACGCGGGCTGACCGTCTCGGGACTCTCGAGGTTCATCCGCTCCTGGGCGGTGCGGCGCAGCTTGAGCAGGCCCTTGCGGAACTCCTCGCCAGCCAGTTCAGCGATCGTGCGGACACGACGGTTGCCGAGGTTGTCGATGTCGTCGATCTCGCCCTTGCCGGCACGCAGGTCGAGCAGGTACTTGACCGAGTTGACGATGTCCTCGGGCTGCAGGACCTGGATGTCCTCGGCGATCTTCTGGTTGAACTTGCGGTTCAGACGGAAGCGGCCGACGTGACCCAGGCGGTAGCGCTGGCCGTCGAAGCACTTCTCGTGGAAGAGCTCGCGCGCCTTCTCGAGCTGGGGCGGGTTGCCCGGGCGGAGGCGCGAGTAGATCTTGAGCAGCGCCGCTTCGTGCGACTTGACCGTCGGGTCCTCGTGGAGGCTGTTGACGATCAGCATGTCCAGGTCGGCCGGGTCCGCGTCGATGATCTCGACCTCGGCCAGGTCACCGCCGGCGATCTCGAGAGCGGTCGTCTCGGGGATCTGCATGCCCGACTCGACGAGCACCTCGCCCGTCTTCAGCACGACGATGTCCCCCACCGCGATGCGGTCGGTGAGCGCCTTGGCGAAGGCGTTCTGGGTCATCGACTTGGTCTTCTTGACGACCGCGGTCGGGTAGAAGTGGCGCAGCAGGGCCTGGTCGGTGCCGAGGTCCTCGGCCAGCGCGCGCAGGAACGTGACCGCGGTGAACTTGCCGGACTGGTCGATGCGGACCGACAGGTTCTCCTTCTTGGTGACGTTCAGCTCGACCCAGGAGCCACGCTCCGGGATGATCCAGCAGCTGTGCAGGTGACGGTCGCCCGAGCTGGTGTCGATCAGGAAATCGACGCCCGGCGAACGGTGCAGCTGGCTGACGACGACGCGCTCGGAGCCATTGATGATGAATTCACCGCCCCCTCGCATGATCGGGATCTCGCCGAGGTACACCTCTTCCTCGATGGGCTCCGGCTTGACCAGCCGGAGGCGCACCTTGAAGGGGTACCCGAACGACATCCGCAACTTGCGGCACTCGTCGATGTTGTAGCGGGGTCGTCCGAGCTCGTAGCCGACGTACTCGAGGCACATCGTCTTGTCGTACGAGTAGATCGGGAAGACCTCGCGCAGGAGAGCTTCGAGGCCCTGGGAGAGGCGCGATCCCGAGGGATCGTCGGCCGCCAGGAAGTCCTCGTAGGCTTTCGTCTGGATCTCGACCAAGCCCGGGAGGGGTTCGATCTCTTCAACGTGGCCAAAGGTCTTGACGGGGACCTCGGGCTCGACAATCCGGCCGGTGTTCTTGTTGGTCATGAAGCGCTCTCCGCCCACGACGAACCCTCAATGGTGGGTTCCGACGCGGGGTTGCGTTCGTTCAACGGTGTCGCCGCTTTCAGGTCCAGGGCTGCGGCTCCCACCGAGGCGACACGCGGGGGCGTGCACGTCGGAAGGAATCCAGGACCGGAGAGTGGCGGACGGGGAGTTCGGTCGATGGAGGGGTGAAGAACGCCGCATTCTTCACCACGTGGCAGACGGACCCCCTTCCTGGGGAGATCCGCGGAAGAGGCCCGAGGCGTGAGCCAAGGGCCTTATGTACGAAACGCCGTGGACCGGGGCCAGTAAAACTGTGCTCCCGGGCCACGCCCGAAGTCCTGAAGCCCCCTCGCAGGGGCGCCAGGGCTGTTCCGGCATGCCGAAACCGAGCTCGTGGGGACGCGAGTCCCCACGGGCCCGGATCAGCGGGCTGCGTACACCTTGGACGATCCGAGGTGGAACGGGGCTCACTCGGAGCTGCTGGCGAGCCGGCAGGAACGAGTTCGTGAGCCCCGGACCCTCAGTCGATCTTGACGGTGGCGCCGGCGCCTTCGAGCTGCGTCTTGAGAGCTTCGGCGTCCTCCTTGGACGCGCCCTCCTTGACGGCCTTCGGAGCGTTGTCGACGAGCTCCTTGGCTTCCTTCAGACCCAGACCGGTGATCGCGCGGACCTCCTTGATGACCTGGATCTTCTTGTCGCCAGCCGCTTCGAGGATCACGTCGAACGCGGTCTTCTCTTCGGCTTCGCCACCACCAGCGCCACCGGGGGCGGCCATGGCAACAGCGGCGGGAGCGGCGGCGCTGACGCCCCACTCTCCCTCGAGGAACTTCACGAGCTTGGAAGCTTGCAGAAGGCTAAGTCCACCGAGCTTGGTGGCAATATCTTGAAGCTCGGGCTCGAGCTCGACGGTGGTGGTCTCTTCGGACATCTCTAGTACTCCTGAATGCAGGGAATCTGCGATTAAGTATGCGTTGGGGGGACGGACGCCAGGACGATGGCGCCCATGTAAGTTGGTTCGTGAGTCGGAGGCGCTTAGCCCTCTTCCCCACCTCCGCTCTCGGCTCCTTCGTCGACGCGTGCCTGGAGCACACGGGCGACGGAGGACGGAACAGCGTGGATCAAGGTGGCCAGGCCGCGGGCCGGGCCGCTGATGACGCCGAGCAACATCGCGTTGACGGTGTCACGATCCGGGAGGTCGGCCAGCGCAGCGGCGTCGGCCGCATCGAGGACCTCGCCCTGCATGAAGCCCGCTTTGAAAGCGACCTTCTTGGTCTTCTTGACATCCTTGTCGGTGAAGACCTTGGCCGCACCGATCACCTGCTCCGCATCGCCGTAGGCGACGGCGGTGTTGCCGGTGAAGCTGTCGGCGGGCAGGTCGATCCCACGATCGCTCAGCACCTTGCGGGCCAGGCGGTTGCGGATCATCTTCAACTTGGCGCCCTTGCCGGCGATTTCGTTGCGGATGTGATCGGTCTGGGGGATGTCGAGACCACCGAAGGTGACGAGGACCATGGCCTCCGCCTCCTTCCAGTCTTCGGTCATCTCGCGGACGACCCATTCATTGACGAGGTTCGGCATCGCTCAGCCTCCGAAATCGATGTAGGCGCCCGGACCCATCGTGGTCGAGACGCTGACGCGACGGATGTAAATGCCCTTGACGGCCGGCGGGCGCATGCCCATCAGGTGGTTCAAGAACGCGTTCAGGTTGGTCAACAGGTCCTCGGTCGAGAACGAGCGCTTGCCCACCGGCGCGTGGACGTTGCCGCCCGCGTCGGTGCGGAACTCGACCTTGCCCGCCTTGAAGTCCGTGACGGCTTGGCCGACGTCGGGCGTGACGGTTCCGGACTTCGGCGAGGGCATCTTGCCCTGGGGTCCGAGGACCTTACCGAGCTTGCCGACGTGCTTCATCATGTCCGGGGACGCGATGACGACGTCGAAGTCCATCCAACCGCCGTTGATCTTCTCGTACAGGTCCTCGGAGCCGACCTCGTCGGCGCCGGCTGCCTTGGCAGCCTCCGCCTTGTCGCCCTCGGCGAATACGACGACGGTGACCTTCTTGCCGAGACCCTTGGGCAACGACACGGCACCACGGACCAGCTGGTCCGACTTGCGCGGGTCGATGCCGAGTCGCACGGCGACCTCGACGGTCTCGTCGAACTTCGGACCGGGCAGGCTCTTGAGAATCTCGAGAGCCTCTTGGGCCGAGTAGATCTGGGTGCCGTCGACGCGTGCCGCGGCTTCGCGATAGCGTTTGCTTCGCTTCGTCATGGTGCTCATCCTTCCACCTCGATACCGGACGACCGCGCCGTTCCCTCGATGATGAGGCAAGCGTGATCCAAGTCACGGGCGTTCAGGTCGTTCATCTTGATGTTCGCGATTTCTTCGACCTGGGCACGAGTGACCTTACCGACGATCTGCGTCCCCACTTCGCCCGCACCTTTGTCGACGCCTGCTGCTTTCTTGAGCAGCACGGCGGCAGGCGGAGACTTGAGGACGAAGTCGAAGCTACGATCCTTGTAGACCGAGATCTCGACGGGGATGATCATCCCCATCTGGTCTCGCGTCCGGTCGTTGAACTGCTTGACGAATTCGGCGATGTTCGCGCCGTGCGCACCAAGCGCGGGGCCCACGGGCGGAGCAGGGGTTGCCTGTCCAGCGGGGCACTGCAGCTTGATCTTTGCGGTGACTTCTTTGGCCATCTTAGACCGCCTCCACTTCCCAATACTTGAGATCGACGGGCGTGGGTCGCCCGAAGATGGTCACGATGACGCGCACGGAGCCTTTCTCCGCGTTGATCTCGTCGACAGCTCCATCGAAGCCGTCGAAGGGACCCGCGTTGATCTTCACCATGTCACCCTTGCTCAAGCCAATCGTGACTTGAGGGCGGGTTTCAGATTCCTGCATGCGTGAAAGAATCGATGTCACTTCGGCCTCGGTGATCGAGGTCGGCTCGCCACGACTTCCGAGGAAGTCGCGCAATCCATCGACGCTGCGCAGTGCATTACGGGCGGTGATCACCCGCGTGTCCTCGGGATCGTCCAGGTCGGCTTGGACCATCAGATACCCGGGGTAGAGCTTTTTCTCGACGGTGCGCTTGCGACCGCCTTTCATGTCGGTGACGAGCTCGTACGGGACGAGCACCTGGGGAATGATCTCCTCAGCGCCAGCCACCTTGAGCCGGTTCTGTGCGTTGTCGCGGATGCGCTTCTCGCGCCCCGATTGACAACGGACGAAATACCATTTGTAGGCCATCTGGGATCCTCTTCTTGGTTCTCGCTTGGGTTCAACCGAGGAGGACACGACCGACCAGACGACCCAGCACCCAGTCGGCGCCGGCCATGAAGGCCATGAGGAAGACGACACAGATGATGACGACCAGCGAACCGTCCATGGCTTCGTCCATGGTCGGCCAGGTGACCTTCTTGAGCTCGTTCTCGGTCTCGATCAGGAGCTCCGCGTTCTTCTCCTTCTGCTGCCAGCTGTTCAGCAAGAACAGGCCGCCAGCCAGAACGAGAGCCGCGATGAGGAAGGCGCCGCTGGGCGTGATCCCGATGATCGGGATCGTGTCCACACCGGAGATGAGGGACTTCCCGAGGCTGGACCAGTTCACGACGAGCGTCGTGTGCAGGGACATGCACCCGTAGAACAACAGCAGAGCGAGCGACCAGAAGGCCGCCATTCTCACCATCCGTCCTTGGTCTTTCTTGTAGGCCATGTTGGGTTCCTCTTGGGCTGGGTCCGGATCTGCTCAGTGGAGCGTCACGCCGGAAGGGAAGTCGAATCTAGGAGCGCGTGGGGTCCCCGCGCAGGTCGCCTGAGAAGGCGCCCCACACGGGAAGAAGACGGCGCTCAGAGCTTCTTCTCGCGGTGGGCCGTGTGGGCCCGGCAGTAGCTGCAGTACTTCTTCTTCTCGAGCTTGTAGGCCGCCTTCAGACGCTTGTGCGTCGTGTAGTTGCGGTGCCGACAGGTGGTGCACTCGAGGAAGACGTAGCGTTCCTTGGTCTTCATGACATGGATTCCGATTGGGGGTCCGATCCGGGGGGATCGGAGGGCGCCCTGGCGTGAGCGACTCGGAGTGAGTCGGATCGGCCGGAGCGTTGAAGGGTCGGCCCACCCGCGCGGGCGAGTGGGCCAGAAAGCATTCGGGAAGCGCGGGAGGACTCCCCCACGCGCTCCCCAGTCGATCACTCGTGGATCTTGGTGACGACGCCGGCGCCGACCGTGCGGCCGCCTTCGCGGATGGCGAAGCGCAGCTGCTCGTCCATGGCGACCGGGGTGCCGAGGGTGATCTCGAGCTTGACGTTGTCGCCAGGCATGCACATCTCGGCGCCGCCGCGCAGGTTGGCGGCTCCCGTCACGTCCGTGGTGCGGAAGTAGAACTGCGGGCGGTAGCCCGAGAAGAACGGCGTGTGACGGCCACCCTCTTCCTTGGACAGGATGTAGACCTCGGCCTCGAACTTGGTGTGCGGCTTCACCGAGCCGGGCACCGCGAGGACCATGCCACGCACGAGGGTCGTCTTGTCGACACCACGCAGGAGGACACCGACGTTCTCGCCGGCGCGACCTTCGTCGAGCGTCTTCTGGAACATCTCGACACCGGTGCAGGTCGTCTTGCCGATCACGTCGGTCATGCCGACGATCTCGAGCGTGTCACCGACGTTGACGACGCCGGCTTCGATACGACCGGTACCGACCGTGCCGCGACCCTTGATCGAGAACACGTCCTCGACGGGCATCAGGAAGGGCTTGTCCACGTCGCGCTCGGGGAGCGGGATGTGAGCGTCGACCGCGTCCATGAGCTCCTTCACGCAGGCGAAGACGTC
>JAJDEX010000252.1 GCA_029259575.1 Planctomycetota bacterium
GGGCCGCCCCCCATCGCCTCGTCGTGGTTGAGCCCACTCCTCCTCCCTCGGGCTCGGTCCGCATGCGCATGTGCGACCTGGGAGGAGATCCAGTCGATGCCATGTCATGGCAACTCATGCCGGACGGAGCGGAGCTCGGCCTGAGTCAGCCTCCCGACTCCATCGCAGAGCTCAGCGAGGGTCTCGTCTACATCAAGTACGTTCCGCCCGGCAACTGGACCTTCCGGGCGGATGCGTTGGGTCGAACCAGAGCCTCCATCGACGTCGTCGTTCGTGACGGAGGAACAACGGAGGCGAAGCTCGTCTTCATCGACTAGACCAGGTCCGAATCGCCCAGCTGGTACCACCAGCCGTCACGCAAACGTTCGAGATCGATGCGCGGATGTTGTGTGCGCACCACCGTCTCCGCTTCGGTCGGGGTGAGCCAGAAGCCGTGATCGGTGAACCAGGCGAACCAGGGCGACCACGCAGGCATCCACAAGGCGACGGTGTCGATGCCTGCATCATGGGCCGCAGCGTCGACCGCATCGAGCAACGCATCACCGACCTCGGTCGCATCCGGCGGCACCAGCCAATCGACGATGCACGCGACGGTCGTGTCGCCCCAGGGCACGGGGCGCCAGACGCACAGACCCTCCAGCGCGGACGCATCGCCCACAGCCAGGATCGAGTAGTTCGTTTCGGGCCGTGCGAGATAACGCCAGCGGAACCAGTCCGCGTTGCGCAACGTGGCGAGCCCCCACGCGGCGAGACAGCGCTCCCCCAGCCAGGTCACGCGCTCGTCGAGTTCGGGGTCCGCGTGAACCGCGAGGCTCGAGGCCACCGCACGCGTCCCTTCGCGGACCAACGCCATCTGTCGGCCGAGTCGCTCGAACCCGAACATGCGGGAACCGGCGCGACGGTAGCCCTGAACCGGCCAGCCGAAGTAGAGCGCGACGTCGTCTGCGTGGTCCTCGAAGAACGCTTCGCCGACTTGTGATAGCACACCGGACTTGGCCAACCCGCGACGGTGGTCGGGGTGGACGAACGTGTCGGTACCTTGCGCCAAGATCAGCGGCTGGCCGTCCATCCAACCCTGCGTCGGCAGGGCGGCGACCATCGCAGCGATCTGGTCGCCGTCGTACGCGATGCGCGCCAGGCGACCGGCGGGATTGGCGTGATAGCGCCAGACGTGCTCCGCGGGCGAACGATCGTGTCCGAAAGCGGCGCGGAACGCGGTGAGGACCGCCGGCGCGTCGGCCTCGGTCAACGCGTTCTGGATCAGAGTGCGCGCGCTCATGCCAGATCCGTGTCGGCCAGGGTCCAGACGAGGTTGCGCCCCCAGAAGGCCGCGTCCCGAGAACGGCCGAACGCTCGCCCGACCAACGTCGTCCGCGAGGGACGCGCGACCCAACCACGGCGCTGCATGCGCGCCAGTTCAGGGGACGGCTCCGCACACACGAACACGACGCGTTCGACGCCAGCGCGCGCTGCAGCACGCAGACACTCGCCGTCCAGCGCCGCGCGGGCCTCGGCATCGTCCGCGGGGACCACGCGTTCGACGATCAAGCCGACGCGCTCGCCCTCGAACTCGGTCACGCGAAAGGCGCACCAGCCGGCGAGTTCGTCGCCGCGCCAGACGCGCCACGTTCGGGTCCCCGGGCTGAGCAAGGGGTGGAAGCGCCAGGCCAGCCAGTCCGCAGGCCGGGTGGTGGTGACGGGACGTTCCGCGGCGACGCGATCGAACAGCGCGGTGTCCTGGGCGTCGAAGCGCTCGGGCTCCTCGAGTCGCAGGTCTGCCGGCATCGCGATCGAGGCGTGCGTTGCATCGCGCTCGAGGCGCCACACCGACTGCAGCACCTCGTAGCCGAGCAACGCCCGGCCCAACCGCCAAGCGGGTCGAACGGGCAGCCCGAAGCACAACGGGAAGCGCGGCGATCGTGGACCGCAGTAGCGATCGATGAACGCGTGACACACGCTTTCGAACATGCGCGCGCGACCGGCATGGCCGAGACCGTTCGAAGCGAACGTATCGACGACGTGGCCGAGGACCAGGGGTTCGTCCTCGACGCGCGCCGGAACGGCCAGAGCACCCCAGTGAGCGAGCACGCGCGTGGGGTTCGCCGCAGACTCATGCCCGAGCAGCGCGCCAGGCGTCTCCACAGGTTCGTCGGCAGCATGGGCGTCGGCAGCATGGGCGACGGCGACCATGGCCGGCGCCCCCAACGGGTGCGCGCCATAGCGCTGCGACCATTGCTCGGAGGACCGCGCCTCCGCTTGTGCATCGACCGCAAGAAAGGCCTCGTCGAAGGCTTCGCGCAATCCGCCCGCGCCCGATCGACGAGGATCGATGCGAGCAGCCTCGAAGCACTGCCAGCCCTGGGTGTTGGTGGATTCGTGGATCGACGTTCGCACGCCGCGAGGCTAATGATCCGAAGGTCCGGTTCCGAGTCCGGATTGCTCGTCCGTGCTCACCTCGACCGTTGAGACGACCGTGGGACGGCCCGAATCCGGGATGGAACGTGGGTTCCGGGCCCGATAATCGGCGGTTTCAAAGATGTGGAAACGCGAACATGGCGTCCCCCAACGGGTAGGGGCACAATCTTCCTATGGATTCTAGAGAGAAGGATGAAGTGCCGACGTCGGGTGAATCTGCACCTTCGACGCCTTCCCCATCCGGCGGTCGGCCCCTGACGGCCCACGCACTCGGCGCGAAGATCGCTTCGGCGTTGCAGGCTGCGAGCACCGATGCACCGCTCGGGGATCCGGCCCTCGCGCTCAACGTTCTCGAGCAAGCGAAGTGGCCGGAAGGACCCCAATGTCCTGCATGCCTTTCCAGCCAGCACTACAGGGTCAAAGATCGTCCCGGTCGCTTCCAGTGCACCGCGTGCAAGAAGGGCTATTCGATCCGCGGCGGCACACCGCTCGAAGGCAGCATCGTCGCGCTCGACATCTGGGCCTGGGCCCTGCGCAAGTGGTCCGACGGGACCTCCCTCTCGGACATCCAATCCGCGTTGGCTGCCGACAGGATGACGCCCGACCTCGCGGAGCGCTTCGTCAAGGTTCTGCGCGGCCGCGTCGAGACGACACCGCAGTCCCTGCCCGAGTTCACCAGGTCCGAGTCCGCGCTCACCGCTCGATTCGTCCAGGTCGGCGTGGCCCCGGCACCCCAGTCCCACCCGAGTCAACGCTGGTTGCTGGTCCTGGGACTCGTCGCCGGATGGATCCTGGTGATCGCCCTCAGCCTGAGTGGCGGCGTCAGCAACATGCACACCGATGCACAACTGCGCATCAGCCACCTCGGCACCGTCAAGTACATGGGCGAACGCCAGTACCTGACCATGATCGGAGATCGCCGCAGCTTCTATACGCCGATCGACCCCGAGGAAGAGGACCCGGAAGTCACCAAGGAGCGTCACCTTCAGGATGCCAGGCAACTTCGGCTGATCATGCTTCGCAGGAACGCTCCCGAGTAGCCGATGCCCGCCACCCTGAAACCCAGCACGCTCAAGACCGACATCGACTGCAACGGCACGCCTCAACTCGTCACCACCGTTCAGCACGAGGGAGAGTCGCTCAAGGACTTCGACGCTCGGCACCTGGCCGACGTCGCCGCCGCGGTGACCGCCTGCGGAGGTTCCTCGACGATGGGCCTCTCCAACTACACCACTCCCGTGAAGTGCGACGAGGTCACGGTCGATATCTTCACGAAGCAGGGTGAATCGCAGACGTGGACGGACTTCCTGACGGCCCACTACGAAGCGGTGCGCGTCAAGGTCCAGGAATGCGCCTGAGCCGCTGAGCCGAAGGCTGTTCGGATCCCGCGAACGGGTCCGAATCACCGCTTTCAACACCACGGGCGCCGTCGAATCCCTGCGGACCGCCTCGATCACGGCGATGCGAGGCTGAATCGTCCTTCCAGAGGGTCCGAGCGACAGAGCGGTTCCTGGTCAGGTCAGTCCCACTCACCGAGCTTGCGGCGAATGCGATCCAACGTGGTGTTCACCCTTTCGCGGTGGGTCTTGTAGTAGATCGCACTGGCGACGAGCCCCGCACCCAGGATCAAGATCAGAATGCCGATCGCGCTCATGCGCGTCGCCTTCTCCATCCCGACCATGCCTCGGTACGTGATCGAACCCAGCGCCACCATCACGCTCGCGCAACCGGTCCACAGGTAGACGCGCACGCGCAACACGCCGCCGAGCGTCAGACCCGCGAGCCCCAACAGCATCAAGCTGATGTGGAACGCGATCGGGTACGTCGGATCGATGAGCGCCTCGTAGGCCGAACTTCCGATCATCGCCGTGGACGCCACGAAGCGCACCTGCGTCCGCACGCCAGCGGACAAGCGTGCACGGAACAACTGCGACAACACCAGGATCCCGATTCCGACGGGGATCACGTAGGCCTGGATGCTGTGCAGTCTCAGTTCGCTCCAGAAGGTCAGGATCACGAACCCGACGAAGCCGGCGACCGCACCCAGGTTGTAGGGCGACTCGCGATCGTCGCGCCCCATGAAGCTGTAGGCCAGGCTGTTGATGCCCAGCACCAGGAGCGCCTCCCGCGAACCCAGGTCGGGATGCACGCTGGTCCACACCAGCGCCACCACCGGCATCAACAGGAGCGAACTCGTCACGGGCACGGACACTTCGCGGGGACGTAGGTCGAGCACCTCCTTCGCGCCCGCGAGCCCGGCGGTGACGGCGCACGCCACCCACACGTCGTACTCGACGTTCCACACGTCGGCGAACATCAACTGACGCCGGATCGCGATGAAGAACGCGGCGACCGCGACCTGCAACAGGTAGTACGGCAACATCGCGCGACGGGATTGACCGTCGTGATGGAAGCCGACCACGCACCCGGCGAACAGGAAGCTCAGCCCCACCAGGACGCGGGTCTCGAATCCCTCCCTGTAGTGCAGAGCGAGCGTACTGAGCGCGACCAGGAACGCCGGATACAGCGCGGCGCGCGCGATCGAATCTCCGTGGCGCAGAACGAGGTCGAACAACCGGTGGATCAAGCGCGGGCGGTCCGTCTCGGGCAGTTCCTGGGGGTTGGCCCGCAACCACGCAGCCGCCGCCCCCGTGCCCAGCAGGGCCAGGGCCGCGGTCACGCGCGGCCAGGAATCGGCGAATTCGTACGGCGTACCCTGTCCGAAGTAGGCGAGCCAGGCCGGAGCCAGCAGCAGAGCTGGCGTCCACAGATCACCGCGATCGTGCGACCACTGCGCCTCGTCCCTGGGCGTCATCAACATCAGCAGCACGCCCAGCGTGAATGCGAACAGCCCGACATGGCTCGCGGGACCGTGCAAGGCGATGTGTCCGGCGATGAACACGGCCAGCACGTTCGCGATGGTCGAGGCGACGGTGCAGGGCAGTCGCTTGGCAGCCAGCAGATCCCAAGCGAACAGGGCGCCCCAGAGACCGAGCAAGATCCAGACGATGGCCTTCCACGGCAGATAGCTGTCCGCGAGCAGATCCATGTGCAGGGCCAGTAGCAGCTCCGCGGCGGCCACGACGAAGTAGGCCCTCATGCCGCGCAGAACACCGTGGTAGATCACGAGCCCCGCGGTCGCCACGAGCAACGGCGCGAGCATGGTCGTGCTCGGTTCGGACGTGGAGGCCACGAGGATCCCTGGCCAGTGACCGGCGACCAGCACCACGTAACCCCAGGACCGCGCCAAGGGCGCCCACTGGGCATCGTCGATGCCCGCGAAACGTTGCAACCCGACACGCAGGGGCGAGCGCTGGTGCTGGGCCACGGTCCAGAACAAGCACACAGCGATCAACGCCCAACTGGCGGGAACGACGTGCTGGAACACGCTCAATCCCTCGAACCAGGTCAGGGCGAAGTAGCTGCCCACCATCAACGCGATGCCGCCCAGGAAGGCGCGCACCTCGCCGAGTCCGTGGCGATGCAAGCGCAACAGGCCGAGCCCCACCGCCATCACGAGCGGCGCGTTGTGGTGATAGTGACTGGTGAGCACGGGCTCGCCGGGGAACAGGATCAGCTGGAAGATCCCGCGCAGCAGGTAGAGCCCGAGCAGGAAGAACCCCAGCAGCGACGCCGATTCGACATAGCGCATCGCGGTACGCCGATCCGTCGCGCGCAGCAGGTCCGCGCGCAGAACGAAGTAGAAGAACGGCACGCTCAACGCGACCAGCGCTCGCGAGGGTTGCTGGAACCACTCGATCATCAGGAAGCCGCACCAGATGGCGACGGTCACGCCCAGGTGGTACGCGCTCTCGGCGAAACGCAGGGACACCGCCGGCGGAGTCCAGGGTCGGCGCGCCAAACTGCGGAACGTGAAGGCTGCCGAGTACGCCAGCAGACCGGAGACGATCAGGCGCGTGCGGTTCATCCCGACGACGGTCGGGCGCGCGACGTATTGCCCGACGATCAGCACGAGCAGCATCACGGACAAGACGCTGGCCGCGCGGTCCACGATGTCCGTGGCGCGCGTCCTGCGTCGCAGGAACAAGGAAGCGATGAGCGTCGCGGTCATCCCCATCCCGATCATCTGCGCCTGCGAGATCTCGCGGGTGCCGAGCCAGTCGCCGGGCCAGACACGCACGACGTGGATGTTGCCGAGCGTCGCGAGTGCGATGACGACGTAGCCGGTCCAGCGTTGTTGTACGAGTCGTCCCGCCAGGAACCAGGCGATCGCGGCCAAGTACATCGCAGCGAGCTGACCGTGGGCCTCGTACCACGACGACCTGGCCGCGTGGATCGGCACGACCGACAGCGCGACGACCGCGGCGCAAGTGGCCAGGGTCCAGGCCGGCGGGATGCGATCGACGCGCAGCAGGTCCTTGCCCGACGACCAAGCTCGAGGCACGCTCCGCGCGAGGTGACCCGCGCCCGCCAACCAGCACGCGAACAGCCCGAGCCGCCAGGGTTGAACGAGTTCCGAGGGCGATTCGGGGAGTCCTTGGCACAACAGGAACGCGAGCCAGGAACCCAGGACGAAGAACACGCCGGAGCGATGGCTCCAGGCCACCGCCAGCACGCTGGCGGCGAGTACGGCCAGGCCTGGGAGGTTGTACGGCACACCACCGAAGGCGTGATCGAAACTGCCCGCGACCAGCAGCAGGGCGCACCCCATCGACCACAGGTGCAACGGCTGCACGACCGGCCGCAAGCGTTCGGACCACGAACCGCGCAGCGCTGCGCTCGCCACCTGGATCCCGAGAACCACGGATGCGGTGGTCACCAGCAGGTGCCAGTCGGTGACGCGCCAGAACTCGGCATCCCCAGCGCGCGTGGTCGGCAAGCTCCAGTAGAGGGCCTCGATCCAGATCAACGGGAAGATCGCGAACCCATAGATCCAGCGGCCTCCGCGCGCTCCGTTGACGATCAGGACCGCCGCGGACAACGCGACCAGGACGTGCGTGCGCGCGGGGACCTCGAAGGGGGCCACGAGCAAGAACAGAACGAGGGGCAACGTCCCGAGCACGCACCACCGCACGCAACGGGCCATCGGCGCCACGAGCACCGAACGTCCCCACGCCGGACCGAAGTTGTGGATCGCCAGCGCCAATGCTTGGAGTCCTCCGAACGCGACCAGCAGCGCCGTGCTGACATGGTCCTTGTCGTCCACGCGCGAGAACACGCCGATCAGGATCGTCAGCAAACCGGCACGCACCGCCCACGGGCTCGCGGTCGTGCGACGCCCGAACGCGCCCAATCCTAACCACGCGAACCCGCACAGGACCTGGGCCGCCGCGGCCTTCGTCCCCATGCCGTGGTCGTAGTTCTGCACCAGGACGATCGTCCCGGTCTTCGTGATCAGGAACAGGACCGACGCGACGATCGGCCAGGTGAAGAGCGTCCAGTCGTTCCGGCGCATCGGGAACGGACCGCGTCCCAGGAATTGGTCACCCTCACCCAGTTCGCGCAGCTTCGGCCATCGCCGCAACAACGACACGGCGACGACCAGGAGCACGGCGGAGACGCCTCCTCCCAATCCGGTCCCCCACCCGAGGCGATCGAACGTCTCCTCGTAGTTCGACTGCAGTTCGGGGAACAGGATCACCAGGATCACGGCGGCCATGGCGGCCGGGATCAGCGAGCGCGACCAGTACGTGGCGAAGACCAGCGCGAGCGCGCACAGGAACGGCCCCGTGTTGTCGAGCCAGGGCGTGCGCGTTCCGCTCTCGAGGAACACGCGCAGCGTCATCGCCGCCACCGCCAGGCCGCCGTAGAACCACAGCACCGTCGAGCGCGACCGTCGGGTCAGCGTCGTCGGACACAGGCGATCGACCAGGATCCACGCCATCGACAACGCGCCCAAGCCGAAGACCATCGTGTTGCCGACCCAGGTGCGACCGGCCAGGTCGACGAATCCCAGATAGGGCAACGTCGCTGCCAGCAGCACCGAGGCCGTGACCACCCAGCGCTCGCGGCCGTCGCGATGCGCACGCACGAACAACGCCGAAGCGGAGATCGCCAGAAGGAGGGCGGTCCAGAGCGGCGGCGTGTCGTCGTGCCATTGCGCCAGCATCGCGACGACGGACGTCAACACGAGCAACGCGGCCTGCAGGTTGCGGGCGGCACGGGCGATCACGTCGAGCCCGCGCTTGCCGACGACGTGCGATGCGGCGCCACACATGAGGGCGAGCATGAGGCCCGCCCAGGGCCGAAGTTCGGGCGGGAAGCCCTCGACCAGCGTCGCGGACGCGCCTGCGAACGTCAGCAGCGTCAGCCCGATCCAGGCGTGCAAGGCATGCCGTGCGGGTACGGCCTGGCGCAACCAGACGAGTCCGGCGAGGGCGAATCCACCGATGCGCACGTACGCGTGACCCTGGGCCATCAGCAATCCCAACAGCACGAGCGCGTAGCCGAGGAATGACTCGGAGCGCAGCTTGTCCGGTCGACCGGTCAACGCGATGACACGGCGCTCGGTGCGCAGCAGCAACGCGCCGGCCAGGATCAGCATCGGCGCGTACGTGAAGACGCGCGGTAGATGCCCGATGGAAGCGTGCACCCAGCCGAAGACCTGGAGGAACGTGATCACCAGGGTCGCGCCGAAGAACCACGGCACGCGGCGTTCGCGCGCCAGGTCCTCGGTCAGCACGGACGACAGGAAGCGGATCAGGCTGAGCGCCAGTCCGGCGAACCCGACGTAGAAGCCGGTGCCCAGCATCCAGCTGGTCTGGACCTCGGTGAAGGCCCACGCCGTCGCGAGCGGCTCCAGCACGACCAGAGCGCATAGCCCGACGAGCGTGCCGCCGAGCAGACCTCCCAATCTAGGGTGGACCGCCGAACACCAACGCCGCAGCCCGATCCCGAACAGCCCCAGATAGATCGCAGCGACGAGGGGGACGAGCCACGCCTTGTTCGAGATGTCGTCGTCCGCCAACAACGCCACGGTCATGCAGTTCGCGGGCAGCAACGCGATCGCGGCCCCGCGTAGAACGGCGCCGGTCCCGGTGAGGGTCGCGTCCTGACGCTCGAGCCAGGCTCCCAGGCGCGCGAGGGTCGCGGTGAACGCGCCGAGCAGGATCGGCAGCACGGTGTAGCGCACCGCCCAATGCTTCTCCCAAGTGAAGTAGGCGACCAGCGAGCTGCCCGCGACGACCATGATCGCGCCGACCGCGATGTACCAGTTGTCGAGCAGGAACGGCTGCAGGTGACTGCGCCAGACGCTCGGTCGCTTGGGTGGAGCGATCTTGGGTTCGAGAGCGGCCCGTGAAGGCGCGGCAGGCGCCGGTTCGGCTTGCGGCAGGACCGCGGGGACGTCCTCCTGGGTGGCGGTCTCTGCCGGCTCGTCGGCGCCGCCCTCAGGATTGACGGTGACTTCCATTTTAGGAGTCACGTTCATCGGTTCGGATGTGGCACTCGCGCTCGGCAGCTTGGCAGCGGCCGCGGCGTGAATGCGTGCGCGCAACTCGTGCCCGACCTCGGGCGAGAGGTCGGCGATCACCTGCGCCAGGATCTCGGGCGTGCGTTCGGCGTAGCGCGCACCCCGCTCGTTGAGCTGCTTCCGCGCTGCATCACGGGCTGACTCGTCGTTCCGCAGGACGGCGTCGAGGTCGGGCCCTTGGGTGCCGAGCCTCAGGACGGATGCGAGGGCGCGCTTTCGGTGTTCAGCCCGGGACAGGTCCGCGGACGGCCGCTGTTCGATGACCGACTCGGGTGCCGCATTCCCGAGTCGCAAGTTCCCCAGCCCGTTGGACTCGCAAAGCCCTTCCCAAGGAACGTGCTCCCACGGCACGTCCGCCCGATCCAGCTGCGAGATCGCTGCGGCGTACGCTTCGCGCTCGTCGCGATAGAGATGCAGCAGGACCTGTTCGAGGCGATCGAGCCCTTGCGCTGCCGTCGTGTTGGACCCGAGGTCGAGCTCGCCGAACTCGGACTCCATCGAGTTCGTCCAGCTGCGCCCCTCCTGCCGCAGGAGATGCGCGCGTCGCGCGAGCCGCAACAGTCGCAACTCGGTGCGCCCCCGTAGCTCGACCAGCGCAGGATCGTCCGCATCGTCGAGCGCCGTGGCGATGTCGGTGAGCGTTGGCGCGGACTCAGCGCCGACCAGGGAACGCAGCGCGGGCTCGAAGGACTGGAAGGGTTCCTCGTTGCGGATCGCACGACGAACGAGCAACTCGAGCAGATCGTCTCGGTCTTGAGGCAAGCGTCACGCTCCGTGACATCGGGAAGTTTCCGAACGGGCCCCCATGATGGAGACTCGACGGGCACGTTGGAAGCCAACGACGGCACATCCTCTTGCAGCGGGTGGGAACCGTACGAGATGCGGTCCCATGCCCTGCGGTTCACCTGCGGAGGGATTTCCAGATGCCTCCACAAATCTGCTTCACGCGCCTTCGTGGGGAGCGTGGTCCGGCCTCAGTCGTCCTCACTCACGGCATCCACCGAGGTCAAGCCGTCCGCGGAGAAGAAGAAGCTCAAGCCGTGGACGAGGACCTCGTCGCCGAATTCGTCCCGAGCAAGGAAGTCGAGGCCTGAGTAGATGCACTCCCAATCGAACGACCCGGGTTCGGCGGAAGCCTCTCGCCACATCGAGGTCGGCATCCCGAATCGCCCGATCACGTCCCAAACGTCCAGATAGAACAGCGAGGGTGTGAGCTCTCCCGCGAACGACTCTCGCTCCCGACGATAGAACTCGACCAGGTCGCTCTCGCGCACCGGCAGGTCCTCGGCCATCAGGTCGACCCACGCACAACGCTGTTTGGACCCACCACTCTCGCGAACGGACCAAGGCCCTCGCTGCTCCTCCAGCGACGCCTCCGAACGCGGCAACAGAACGGCCCCGCACGTGATCGCAGCGGCCAAGGAGAGGGCGGACAACGACTGCAATCGGGCTTCCTTCATGGATCCGACTAGTCGGATCGCAACTCCGGGTCACACGCCGTGCGAGGTCTACATCGAGTATTCGCGGGGGCCGACCATGAGGTCCGGGCACCGTCCTAGCGCCCCCGAGAGTGACAGGACATGTCCCTAGGAGGAGACTCCGTTCGGAATCCTCCGCAAACGGAAACTGGGGCACTAGGCTGAATTGGGACGCATGCCAAACACGTTCACGAAAGGCCGTCGCGTCCGACCCTATTGCACCTTTCCGGAAGTCGTCATGAAACTCAGTACAACGACATCAAACTTGGCCATATCTGCTCAGCCTCGGAACGCCAGGCGGGCCACTTGATGCGCCTTCGTCCGAACGCTTGGTTGGTCGGAGTCTCCCTGGCTGCAGGGATCGGCTACTTCGGATTCGTGACCTTGAGCGCCGACGATTCGAGGTCCCTTGCGCAATCCGCTCCACTGGAACCGAGAACGGGTTCTGCATCGCCGGACGGGTCGATCGACTTGGCGGTGGTGCGCCCCCCGATTTCTCCGGACACCTGTCAAGGGCCGGTTGCCCTCATGATGTAGGTGACCAATACCCCGTCCCCCATGAAGATTCCCCAACCCCAGGAAGCCCCTCAGGAGAGCCGTGGTCACGCAGTCGGGCGGGTCAACAGTGGCCGACGAGCTCATCATTTTCGAGACAAACAGCGAGTGTAAACCGTGGCTGCACAGTCACTTGGACAGCAGAGGGGAAACCCCAAGTTGAGAATCAACGAGGAAGTAGTGGCAGTGTTAGCCTGTGCTCGGAGAAACAGACGAAGTAGCTCCAGCGGCTGCCTTTGCCTGACTGGAATTCCACAACCTACTAGGGAGACTCGCTCATGAAACTCACGCCTTTCTCAGCAACCCTGACTGCGATAATGCTCGCCATCGCTTGGACCGGGATCTCAACGGCAGCTCCAGCGATGGACGAGGAAGTGCCTTACGAGTCCGGCGCGGCAATGACGTGTGGAACGTTCTTCGTAGTGGAACTGGACGACCCGCTCGTCAACTTCGGGTGCTGGGACCCAAGCATTCCTCAAACGAGCATCGCGACCGAGATCCAGGAGCGATGGGAGGATATCTACTACGACTCCTTCAGCTGCTTGAAGTGCACAAATGCCACCCCACCCACACCCTGTGAAAAGTACTGCGACTGGTCGTCAGACGCTCCGGTCTTTACAGCCGACGGTGCGCCGGGCTGTTGGAGGATCTCGTACTCGAAGGCCAAGCTTACCGGAGGCTGCCGTGGGTGCTAGCAAGCTCCACAAGCACAGGGCAGTGCATTCAGCTCTAGGAGTTTCGGTCGTGGTGGTGGTCTGCATTGCATGGCCGGACTTCCTGTCGGATCGCGCCACGGAAG